>JAGCJL010000015.1 GCA_017647975.1 Bacteroidaceae bacterium
ACATCCTAAAAGAAGACAATCAAAGACTAGAACTGCCAAGAGAAGAACTCATGACAAGGCAGTAGCTCCTACATTGGCAATCTGCCCTAACTGTGGCGAGTGGCACGTTTATCACACCGTTTGCGGTGCGTGTGGTTATTACAGAGGCAAGCTCGCTGTAGAAAAGCAGGCTGCAGTCTAAACAATAAAATTTCCGTCTTAAGGCGGGTTGTTTTTACGTAAGCAAAAACGCACCTATGTTATGCTTGGGTGCGTTTTCGCTATTTTAAAGCAAATACTATGCATAAAGCCGGTTTTGTAAATATCGTTGGTAATCCTAATGTTGGTAAATCGACACTGATGAACCTGCTTGTCGGGGAAAGAATTTCCATTGCTACTTTTAAAGCACAGACAACGCGTCATCGCATCATGGGTATATTGAATACTGATGATGCACAGATCGTTTTTTCCGACACTCCGGGTGTGTTGAAGCCTAATTATAAGCTTCAAGAGGCGATGTTGCGTTTCTCACGCTCGGCTCTTCGTGATGCCGATGTCTTGTTGTATGTGACAGATATGGTGGAGAGTCCCGAGAAGAATAGTGAGTTCATTGATGAGGTGCGTAAGCTTGATGTTCCCATTCTTGTGCTTATAAACAAGATTGACTTGGGTAACCAAGAGGAACTCATTAAAAAGGTGGAACAATGGCATGCAATATTACCTGAGGCAGAAATTCTGCCAATATCAGCATTGGCGAAATTTAATGTTGATGTGGTGATGAAACGTATTATGGAGCTTCTTCCTTCTTCGCCACCATATTTTGACAAGGATCAGCTTACTGATAAACCGGCAAGATTCTTTGTGACTGAAATTATTCGTGAGAAGATACTGTTGCATTATGACAAGGAGATTCCTTATGTATGCGAGGCTGCGGTGGAGCATTTCAAGGAAACCGACAGCAGTATATATATCAAGGCGTTGATTTTTGTGGAGCGTGATTCACAAAAGGGTATCATTATTGGTCACGAGGGTGCTGCACTGAAGCGTGTGGCGACAGATGCTCGTAAAGAATTGGAAAAATTCTTCGGGAAGAGAATATTTTTGGAGATTTATGTTAAGGTCGATAAGGACTGGCGTAACAGCGATAAGCAGTTGCGTCGTTTCGGTTACGACCAGAAAGATTGATATATATGGGAAATTTGGTAGCGATTGTTGGACGTCCTAATGTTGGTAAGTCCACTCTGTTTAACCGTCTGACCGAAACGAAACAGGCGATTATCTCGGACGAGGCTGGTACCACCCGCGACCGTCAGTATGGACGTTGTATATGGTGTGGCAAGGAGTTCTCTCTTGTTGATACCGGTGGTTGGGTAAGAAACTCAGATGATGTCTTTGAAGAGGCTATATGCGATCAGGTTACTTTAGCTCTTGAGGAAGCTGATGTGATTCTGTTTGTTGTTGACTCAATGAATGGTCTCACAGATCTTGACATGGAAATGGCGACAATGTTGCGTCGTTCTAAAAAGCCGGTTCTTGTTGTTGCAAACAAGGTAGATACTTACGAAATGCAGTATGCCACAGCTGAGTTCTACAGCCTTGGTCTTGGTGATATGTATTGTATTTCGGCTGCAAACGGAAGCGGAACCGGTGATCTTCTTGATGAGATTGTTTCTCGTTTTACCAAAGAAGCCGAAGAAGCTCCCGAGGAGAATATACCTCGTTTTGCAGTTGTCGGTCGTCCTAACGCCGGCAAGAGTTCCATTATAAATGTATTCTTGGGCGAAGACCGTAATATTGTAACAAATATTGCAGGTACAACACGTGACTCAATTCTTACACGTTATACAAAGTTTGGCTTTGATTTCTATCTTGTAGATACAGCCGGAATACGCAAGAAAGGAAAAGTAACAGAGGATATCGAGTATTATTCAGTGTTACGTTCAATTCGTGCTATAGAGAACAGTGATGTCTGTATTCTTATGATTGACGCAACACGTGGTATTGAATCGCAGGATTTGAACATATTCTCAATAATCCAGCGTAACCAGAAGAGTCTTGTTGTTGTTGTGAACAAATGGGATTTGGTTGAAGATCGTAGCGAGAAAGTACAGAAGTTCTTTGAGAACGCGATACGCGAACGTGTTGCACCGTTTGTTGATTTCCCAATAATCTTTACCTCAGCAGTGACTAAGCAACGTGTGTTCAAAGTTCTTGAGACAGCAAAGGAGGTTTACCTCAACTCAAAGACCAAGATTTCTACAGCCAAGTTCAACGAAGAGATGTTGCCGTTGATTGAGGCTTATCCGCCACCATCAACAAAAGGTAAATATATCAAGATTAAATACTGCATGCAGTTGCACGAAACAAGAGTACCTTCGTTCCTCTTTTTTGCCAATCTGCCACAGTATGTAAAAGAACCATACAAACGTTTTCTTGAAAACAAGATTCGTGACAAATGGAACTTCCATGGAGTGCCGATGAATATTTTTATTCGGCAGAAGTAGGGTAAATAAAATAATTAGCGAGAACCATATGGTTCTCGCTAATTATTTTATTTACCTCCCATCTCTTTAACCTTTCTGACGAGGTCGCTGGAGAATAGAAAATCGTTAAGAGTTTCGTTGTTTGAATTCAGGATATTATCCTTATTGCCTTCCCAAGCAAGTTTGCCATTGGCAAGAAACAGAATGTGGTCGCCAATGCCCATTACCGAGTTCATGTCGTGTGTGTTTACCACTGTTGTGATGTTGTACTCTTTTGTAATGTCGTGTATAAGTTCGTCAATGATAAGCGATGTCTGTGGGTCAAGTCCCGAGTTCGGCTCATCGCAGAAGAGATATTTGGGCTCCAATGCAATAGCACGTGCAATAGCTGCACGTTTTTGCATACCTCCTGACAGTTCATCGGGATATTTCTCCTGTGCATCAATGAGATTGACACGGTCAAGGCAGAATCTCGCTCTTTCCAATCGCTCTTTATATGTCATGTCCGAGAACATGTCTAATGGGAACATGACGTTTTCAAGTACACTCATTGAGTCGAATAGTGCTGCGTTCTGGAAAAGCATTCCAATCTCGCGACGCATCAAGTGACGTTCTTTCTTGCCAAGTGTAATAATATTACGTCCGTCGTAGATAACCTTTCCGTTGTCGGGTGTCAGCAATCCTACAATACATTTTAATAGCACTGTCTTGCCGGCTCCGCTCATTCCTATGATAAGGTTTGTCTTGCCATTTTCAAAAACAGCACTTATGTCGTTCAGAACCACTTGGCTCTCGAATTTCTTATATATTGACGAAATCTCTATCATTGCATCAGTAATTGTGTGAGTATCATATCGGCAAACAAAATTAAAGCACTGCAACTTACAACAGCATTGGTACTTGCCTTACCTACTTCTAATGAGCCTCCTGTAACTCTATAGCCATAGAATGAAGATACAGACGTTATGATAAAAGCAAAAGCCACAGACTTTATAACACTACACCAAATGAACCATTGATTAAATTCGTATTGTAGGCCAATTGTCAAGTCTTCGGGAGTCATAATGCCGGTAAATTTTCCAATAGCAAAAGCTCCTGCGGTTCCGGCTGCAATACTGAATATCACGAGAATGGGTATCATGCTGATGAGTGCCGAAATCTTTGGCAATATCAGAAAACTTGCTGAATTTACACCCATAATTTCCAACGCATCAATCTGTTGTGTCACACGCATAGTACCAATTTCGGATGTTATGTTTGAGCCAACTTTACCGGCAAGGATAAGACACATGATGGATGAAGAAAATTCTAGAATGAGAATTTCGCGGGTGGAATAACCTACCACCATTTTGGGCATCCAGGGACTTTCGATGTTCAGCTTTAACTGGATGCAGATTACAGCTCCAATAAAGAATGATATGAGTAGGACAATGGGAATTGAATTAACTCCTAATTGAAACATTTCGTGTAGCATTTGGCGGAAGAAAATCCTCCAACGCTCAGGGCGTGACATTACTCTTTTCATGAGTAACAGATATTCGCCAAAGGTGCTTATTGAATCGATAAGTATCATCTTTTTCTTAATTAAAATTAAGCCAAAAATATTGGCCGTTGCAAAGGTACTAAAATTTGTTTTAATCAAATGTTAATAAATGCTACAATATTGTCCGTTATCCCATTTGTTGTTGTAAAACTCTTGTTTATTTTGTGTAGCCATGAAAAAATAGTATCTTCGCCAAGTAAAATTTGTATTATGGAAAAGGAAGTAGAGGGCATGATGGTTGCTAATGATGGCAAAATGGTGCTACGAACCGAAAATCTTGTAAAAAAATACGGTAAACGCACTGTGGTCAACAATGTCTCTTTTGATGTCAAACAGGGTGAGATTGTGGGACTGTTGGGGCCTAATGGTGCCGGAAAAACAACATCGTTTTATATGACCACCGGTCTGGTTGTTCCCAATGATGGACGCATATTTCTTAATGATGATGAGATAACAAGTTATCCGGTTTATAAGCGTGCTCGTGCAGGTATAGGCTATTTGGCACAGGAGGCCAGCGTCTTTCGTAAAATGACTGTTGAAGACAATATAGCATCGGTGCTTGAACTTACTGGTAAGTCCAAAGAGTATCAGAAAGAAAAACTGGAAAGTCTGATAGAGGAGTTTCGTTTGCAAAAGGTGCGTAAGAATCTTGGTGACCGTCTTTCCGGTGGTGAACGTCGCAGAACAGAGATTGCCCGTTGTCTTGCCATAGACCCCAAGTTTATAATGCTTGACGAGCCATTCGCCGGTGTCGATCCCATTGCTGTTGAGGATATCCAGTATATTGTGTGGAAATTAAAGGATAAGAATATCGGTATTCTGATAACTGACCACAATGTGCAGGAAACGTTGAGTATTACCGATAGGGCTTATCTGCTTTTTGAGGGCCGTATCCTCTTCGAGGGAACTCCCGAAGAACTTTCTTCTAATTCAATTGTTCGTGAAAAGTATCTTGGCCGTGATTTTGTGTTGAGAAAAAGAGAGTTCCAGCTCTAATGTCCGGTGTGATGCAAAAATATCTGCCACTGCAAATACTGCCAAATTGTCAGTATTTGCAGTGGTTTTTTATAAAGTTTTACTATTGGTATTGTTTTTGTATAGTGTTTTATGGAGATTTTTAGAGCCGTAGCTTTTGTAAAAAAGGTTTTTTTTTGGATATCTCCTTAATAAATTGTATTTTTGCAAGTCTAAATTCGGAATAAAATAATATCTTAATTTATAAATAAATGGAATTTACATTTAAAAATCAGGACGCAACAAGTGCGATCCTATCTGTAAGCATTCAGGAGGCTGATTATTCAGCATTGGTAGAAAAGCAGTTGAAAAACATCCGTCAGAAGGCTAACTTCCCCGGTTTCCGTCCGGGTATGGTTCCCATGGGCTTGGTTAAAAAGCAGTATGGTGTAGCTGTTAAGGCTGAGGAAATCAACAAACTCCTTCAGACAAAGATTTTTGAGTATATCAAAGAGAATAAAGTTGATATGCTCGGCGAGCCTCTTCCTATCGAGGAACAGCAGGCAAGCATCAATATGGTAGAGGATAAAGAGTTTACTTTCGAGTTTGAAGTAGCTCTTGCTCCTAAGTTTGATGCAGTTCTTGATGGCAACGATAAATTGGCTTATTACAAGATTCAGCCATCAGAAGAGATGATTGAAGGTCAGGTTAAGGCTTACGCACAGCGTTGTGGTGAGTACAAGCAGGTTGAGTCTTGCGAGGATGGTGATATGCTTAAAGGAACTTTGACAGAATCAGTAGAGAATGGCATAGTTGTTCGCGAGGCTGTTATGATGCCACTTTACATGAAGAATGCTGATCAGAAAGCTCTCTTCGCCGGTGCAAAAGTAAACGATGTTATTACATTCAACCCTTCTGTTGCATTTGACAATAATGAGGCTGAACTCTCATCTCTTCTAAAGGTTGAAAAGGCAGAGGTGGCAGCACACAATGGCGAGTTTACATTTGCTGTTGCTGAAATTACACGTTTTGTTGCAAGCGAACTCAATCAGGATGTATTTGATGCTGCATTCGGTAAGGATGCTGTTAAGACCGAAGAAGAGTTCCGTGCAAAGATTGCAGAGCAGTTCGAGTCACGTTTTGAGGTTGAGAGCGACTACAAACTTTTGATGGATGTTCGTACATATTTGATGGAGAAGGTTGGTAAGCTTGAGTTCAACGAGTCAATCTTGCGTCGTATTATGGATATGAGCAAACCCGAAGGTGCTGAGGCTGTAAGCGAAGAGGAGTTCCAGAAGAGCCTTACAGAACTTACATGGCATCTTATCAAGGAGCAGCTTGCTAAGAAGTTTGAGGTTAAGATTGGTGATAAGGACGTTCTTGAGGTTGCAAAGGGTGCTACACGTGATCAGTTTGCTCAGTACGGTATGGCTAACGTACCCGAGGACTTGCTTGAGAATTATGCTAAGGAAATGCTAAAGCAGGATAAGACTCGCGAGGCTCTTATTAACCGTGCAGTTGATGTAAAACTTATTCAGTCAATCAAGGGTGTTATCACTTTGAATGAGGAGAAAGTTTCTGTTGAGGATTTCAACAAAAAGGTATCTGAAAACGCTTAATAATAAAGAAACGTTTTAAAAATTTGTTGTATGGAGAGAGATGATTTTAAAAAATATGCAACCAAGCATCTTGGTATGAATAGTATGGTTCTTGATGATGTAATCAAGGCACAGTCACAATATTTGAATCCTTATATCTTAGAGGAGAGACAGCTAAATGTAACTCAAATGGATGTCTTTTCACGTTTGATGATGGATAGAATCATCTTTCTTGGTACACAAATTGATGATTATACAGCAAATACGCTTCAAGCCCAGTTGTTGTATCTTGATTCTGTTGATAGCGGTAAGGATATTTCAATATATATAAACTCTCCCGGTGGCTCTGTTTATGCCGGTTTGGGTATATACGACACAATGCAGTTTATTTCAAGCGATGTAGCCACTATCTGTACTGGTATGGCTGCCAGCATGGCTGCGGTGTTGTTGGTTGCCGGAACAGAGGGTAAGCGTTCAGCTCTTACACACAGTCGTGTTATGATACATCAGCCTCTTGGCGGTGTACAAGGTCAGGCAAGTGATATTGAGATTACTGCACGCGAAATCCAAAAGTTGAAAAAGGAACTGTACACAATAATTTCAGATCACAGTAAGCAACCTTTTGATAAGGTGTGGGCCGACAGCGACAGAGATTATTGGATGACAGCGGCAGAGGCGAAAGAGTATGGTATGATTGACCGCGTTCTTATTCGTAAAAAGTAATTTGTAATGTCGGAAAAGAAGAGCAGACGCTGTAGTTTTTGTGGCAGAACCGAGAGCCAAGTAGCACTGTTAATGACCGGAATGACCGGTTATATCTGTAATGATTGTGTTGAGCAGGCTCATGAGATTATCCGCGAGGAAATGGCTAAGCCAAAAGACGATTTTAAAATGCAGGAATTGCCTAAACCTAAGGATATTAAGGCTTTCCTGGATGAATATGTTATTGGCCAGGATGATGCAAAATGTGCATTGGCGGTGTCGGTGTATAACCATTACAAGCGTTTGATGCAACGCAATGCAGTCGATGATGTTGAGATAGAAAAGAGCAATATCATTATGGTGGGCAGCACCGGTACGGGTAAGACTCTCTTGGCACGTACTATCGCTCGCTTGCTAAAGGTTCCTTTTACAATAGTCGATGCAACGGTTCTGACCGAGGCCGGATATGTGGGAGAGGATATTGAAAGTATCTTGACACGTCTTCTTCAAGTTGCCGATTATAATGTAGAGGAAGCGGAACGCGGTATTGTCTTTATTGATGAAATTGATAAGATTGCCCGTAAAAGCGATAATCCCTCTATAACACGTGATGTCAGCGGTGAAGGTGTACAGCAGGGCTTGCTTAAATTGCTTGAAGGTTCTGTTGTAAATGTGCCCCCACAAGGTGGGCGTAAGCATCCTGATCAAAAGATGATACCGGTAAATACCAGACATATTCTGTTTATTTGCGGTGGAGCGTTTGACGGTATTGAAAAAAAGATTGCCCAACGTCTGAATACTCATGTGGTTGGATTTGATTCTGTACAGAACAGCCATGCTATAGATAGAGGTGACATGATGAAGTATATTACTCCTCAGGATTTACGTTCTTTTGGACTTATTCCGGAGATTGTAGGTCGTTTGCCGATATTGACATCTTTGCGTCCGTTGGATCGTACAACTTTGCGTAATATTTTGACAGAGCCAAAGAATTCCATAATAAAGCAGTATATAAAGCTAATGGAGATGGATGGCGTGCGGCTGGCTTTTGACGATGATGCTTTGGAATATATTGTAGATATGGCAGTAGAATATAAGCTTGGTGCTCGTGGCCTACGTTCTATTGTTGAGGCAGTAATGATGGAGAAGATGTATGAAGTTCCGTCAAGCGATGAAAAAGAGTGCCATATAACCAAGGAATATGCAAAAAGGCAAATAGATAAAAGCTGTGTGTTGAGTGCTCCTGCTGTTTGATGCCGTATCTTAAAGTAAAGAAAACCCTTCCGAATGCTTTCGGTAGGGTTTTTGTTATTTTGTTTTGTTCTGTCTGAAACTTTTTTCTTTTTTTGTGAAAATATATCTAAAAAAATTGCATGTTTTGTTGATATATTTATAACTTTGTTTGCAAATAGGCATATTGTAAGATGACAAAGAAGATCAATTTGGAAGAAGTTTTGAAAGAGAACTTCGGTTTTGGTACGTTTAAGGGCGACCAAGAGGCTGTCATTAAAAACCTGCTTGCAGGAAATGATGCCTTTGTCCTTATGCCTACAGGTGGCGGTAAGTCGTTATGCTATCAATTGCCATCACTTGTTATGGACGGTACTGCTATTGTTATATCGCCGTTGATAGCTTTGATGAAAAATCAGGTTGATGCAATCAGGAATCTCAACGAGGAGGATGGAGTTGCTCATTTCCTGAACTCTTCGTTGACAAAACAGGCTATTGATGCGGTGAAAGAAGATGTGCTGTCTGGAAAAACGAAATTGCTTTATGTGGCTCCGGAGTCTTTAACAAAAGAAGAGAATGTTGAGTTTCTTAAAAGCATAAAGGTATCGTTTTATGCGGTTGATGAGGCTCATTGTATCTCGGAGTGGGGACATGACTTCCGTCCTGAATATCGTCGCATACGCCCAATAATAAATGAAATAGGAAAAGCACCTATAATCGCTTTGACTGCAACAGCGACGAATAAGGTTCGCGATGATATTAAAAAGAATCTTGGTATTGTTGATGCCCCTGATTTTAAATCATCTTTCAATAGACCAAACCTTTATTACGAGGTGCGTCCTAAAACAAAGAATGTAGATAAGGATATAATAAAATATATAAAATCTAACCCTGGTAAGTCGGGTATAATATATTGTCTTAGTCGCAAGAAAGTTGAGGAACTTGCCGAAATTCTACAGGCAAATGATATCTCGGCAAAGGCATATCATGCCGGAATGGACTCTGCTGTGAGATCTCAGACACAGGATGATTTTATAATGGAAAAAATAGATGTTATTGTTGCGACAATAGCATTTGGAATGGGAATAGACAAACCCGATGTTCGCTATGTCATCCATTATGATATTCCTAAAAGTCTTGAGGGATATTATCAGGAAACAGGTCGTGCCGGACGTGATGGTGGCGAAGGACAATGTATAACTTTTTATAACAATAAGGACTTGCAGAAATTGGAAAAATTTCTTGAGGGCAAGCCGCTTGCAGAACAGTATATAGGCAGACAATTGTTGAATGAAACAACTGCGTATGCCGAATCATCGGTATGTCGCAGAAAATTATTGTTACACTATTTTGGAGAGAATTACGACGTGGAAAATTGTGGAAATTGTGATAACTGCCAATCCCCTAAGAAGATGGTAGAAGCGAAAGAAATGCTTGAGGCCGTAATAGAAACGGTTTTGGCACTTAAGGAAAATTTTAAGGCCGATTATGTGATTGACGTTTTGCTTGGTAAGGAAACTGCCGATATTATATCACACAAACATGATGAACTTGAATGTTTCGGCTGTGGTGATGATGAAGATGCCAAGAAATGGAATGCGGTTATACGCCAGGCCTTGATAGCAGGATATTTGGATAAGGATGTTGAAAATTATGGCACGCTGAAAGTTACAAAACAGGGTAATGCCTTTCTTAAGAAGCCAGTATCGTTCAAGATTGTAGAGGATAAGGATTTTGAGGAGGAGGAAACTGTAATTCAGTCAGGCAGTACATTTGCTGTCGATCCTGAATTGTATGCAATGTTGAAGAACTTGCGTAAGAAATTATCTAAGCAGTTGGAGTTGCCTCCTTATGTAATATTCCAAGATCCTTCACTCGAGGCAATGGCTACAACTTATCCGGTTACAATAGATGAGTTGAAGAATATACCTGGTGTAGGAGAAGGAAAAGCAAAACGCTATGGTGAGGAATTCTGTGCTTTAATAAAGCGTCACTGCGAAGAGAATGAAATTGATCGTCCCGAAGATATACGAATAAGAACTGTTGCAAATAAATCTAAATTAAAAGTTGCTATAATAAATGCGATTGACCGCAAAGTGGCACTTGATGATCTTGCTATCAGTAAGGGTGTTGAATTTGATGAACTGCTTGATGATATAGAATCTATTGTTTATTCAGGAACAAAGCTCAATATAGATTATTTCCTTGAAGAGATTCTTGATGAGGAGAACTTGTTTGAGATTTATGATTATTTCCGTAATTCGGATACAGATAACATTGATGTTGCAATAGAGGAATTGGGTGGTGAATATACCGAAGAGGAAATTCGTTTGGTACGTGTGAAATTCATTTCAGAAATGGGAAATTAAAATAGAATAAAATATAGTCTTATGAATGATTTTATTAAAGAAAAAATTGTAATGGACGGTTTGACTTATGATGACGTCCTACTTATTCCGGCATATTCGGAAGTTTTGCCAAAAGAGGTTTCATTGAAAACAAAATTTTCAAAGAATATAGAACTTAATGTCCCCTTTGTTACTGCAGCAATGGATACTGTAACAGAGGCTAAAATGGCTATTGCCATTGCACGCGAAGGTGGTATTGGTGTAATCCACAAGAATATGTCTATCGCAGAACAGGCTCATCAGGTGGCTATTGTAAAACGTGCCGAGAACGGCATGATCTATGATCCTGTAACTATTAGTGTAGATGCAACAGTAAAAGATGCACTTGACTTGATGGCAGAATATCATATTGGTGGTATTCCTGTTGTTGGTGATGATAAACATCTTGTTGGTATTGTAACTAACCGTGACTTGCGTTTTGAAACAAATATGCAACGTCCTGTATCGGAGGTTATGACAAAAGAGAATCTTGTTGTGACAAATCAGAAGACCGATATGGAGGCTGCTGCGACAATCCTTCGTGAAAATAAGATTGAAAAATTGCCAGTTGTTGATAATGACGGCAAGTTGGTTGGTCTTATTACATATAAAGATATTACAAAGGCAAAAGATAAGCCAATGGCTTGTAAGGATAGCAAGGGCCGTCTTCGTGTTGCAGCCGGTGTTGGTGTAACAGTTGATGCTATGGATCGTATCAAGGCACTTGTTGAGGCCGGTGTCGATGCAGTTGTAATTGATACAGCACATGGTCATTCTGCCGGTGTAATAAAGAAATTGAAAGAGGCTAAGGCTGCGTTCCCACAGATTGATATTGTTGTTGGTAATGTGGCAACAGGCGAGGCTGCAAAAATGTTGGCAGAAGCTGGTGCTGATGCTGTAAAGGTTGGTATCGGTCCGGGTTCAATTTGTACAACACGTGTTGTTGCCGGTGTTGGTGTTCCTCAGTTGTCAGCTGTTTATGATGTGGCAAAAGCTCTTGAAGGTACAGGTGTGCCCTTGATTGCCGATGGCGGTTTGCGTTATTCTGGTGATATTGTTAAGGCGATAGCAGCCGGTGGTTATTGCGTGATGATTGGTTCGCTCGTTGCCGGAACAGAGGAGTCACCAGGTGATACAATAATCTTCAATGGCCGTAAGTTTAAGTCTTATCGCGGTATGGGTTCGCTTGAGGCTATGGAGAATGGTTCTAAAGACCGTTATTTCCAGGCAGAAACAGCAGACAAGAAAAAGCTTGTTCCCGAAGGTATTGCAGCACGTGTACCATATAAAGGAACCTTGTACGAGGTGATATATCAGCTTGTTGGTGGTTTGCGTTCCGGTATGGGTTATTGCGGAGCAAAAGATATTGCAACATTGCATAATGCGAAGTTTGTGAGAATTACAAATGCCGGTGTGCTTGAGAGTCATCCTCACGATGTTTCTATTACAAGTGAAGCACCTAACTATAGTCGTCCCGAATAATTTTATGAAAAAAATATATTCCTTTTTGATTCTATTGATATCAGTTCTTTCGGCTGGGGCACAGTCGAAAGAGCCGGTATTGATGGTTGTGAACGGTAAAGAGGTTACACGTTCTGAATTTGAGTATGCTTTCAACAAAAATAGAGGAAACGTCAGTGACGAGGGAGAAACTGTTGAAGAGTATCTAAAAATGTATATTGATTTTAAGTTGAAGGTTGCCGAAGCTGAATATTTGCAATTGGATACATTGACATCTTTCAAAGAGGAGTATAAGAAAGATCGTGATCAGCTTGCCGAAAGCTATCTTACAATTCCCAATTATGTCGAGAATGAGGCTTATAAGATATATGCCAAGGATTCTGCGACTATTGGTAAGGATGGATTCTTGCAGGTATCTCACATTTTCTTTCCACTTAAACAAAGAAGCGAAGCGGCTGATATCGCATTGGCAAAAGCGAATGTTGCCGAGGCGTATGAAATGCTTTCAAATGGCAAGTCGTTTGATGAGGTGGTGAACCATTTCGGTATTTCCCCACGTATGGCTGCTCCTTTTGAGATAATAAGAGGTCAGGTTTATGCTGAATTTGAGAATACGGCCTACGCTCTTGCCGATGGAGAATTTTCACAACCGATAGAGACTCCGGCCGGTTATCACGTGGTGATGCGTTTGTCATCTCGTCCTTTCGGTAGTTTCGAGGAGTATCGTCCTGCAATAATCAAAATGTTGGAGCAGCAAGATATCCGTGAATCTGCACGAATTAAACGCGGTTACGAACTGGCTGAGGAATTTGGTGGCAATATGACACCTCAAGAGGCACTTGCACGTGAGGATAGTTTGCTGGAGACAAAGTATCCCGAATTCGGTAATCTTATGCGTGAATATCACGATGGCCTATTGTTCTTTGAGGTATCTACACGTGAGGTTTGGGATAAGGCTGCAAAAGACGAGGAGGGGCTTGTAAAGTTCTTTAATAAGAATAAAAAGAAGTATGTTTTTGACTCTCCACGTTATCGCGGAGCTGTGTTGCATGCCAATTCTCAGGAGAATTTGGAGATGCTCAAGTCTATGCTTGTAGATAAAAAACATGCTGAGTATAAATCGGTTATAGAAGCTGAGTTGCCTAAAGACTCTGTAAATTCAGTCAGAGTAGAGATTGGTGTTTTTGCACAAGGTGATAATGCTTGGGTTGACAAGAGTGTCTTCGGTGTAGGTGAAGGTGGAAAGCATCGTCGCGGTTTTAACTATGTGGATGTCGTTGGCGAGGTTATTGCAGCACCTCAAGTATATACAGATGTTAAAGGTAGTGTAACTGCTGATTATCAAAAATATTTGGAAGAGAAGTGGTTACAGAAGTTGCGTAAGAAATATAAAGTTAAGGTAAATAAAGAGGTTTTAAAAACGGTTAATAACCACGATTGACGTTTTAAAAAATGGTGTTATGTCGTTATATTTGCGGTCATAACACCAATATTGATATCATAAGATGCCCATAACTAAATATAAAAGCAGTTTTTTTGTCGTCATTATTGCATCAGTTCTTCTGTTTGGATGTAAGGATGTCGATCCGCATATGGGTAGAACACCTTTGGCGAGCATTGCCGATGTATTCCTGTACAAGGATGAGGTTGATTTGATGTATGCTACATACGGTCAAATGTCTGACAGTACAACGTTTTATGATAATTATATAGAACAGTGGGCAACAGAAATGCTTTTTTATGAAAAAGCATCTGAGAATATTGCCTCAACCGATGAAATTGATAAACTTGTTGAGGGATATCGTCGTAGCCTTGTGCTTAGTTTGTATCAAGAGGGGCTTATTGCACAGCATCTTATACATGAGATATCGGAAAAGGATGTTGCCGATTTTTATGAATACAACGAATCCTTGTTTGAGATTGAAGAACCATTGGTTCGTGGTATTTTGCTTAAAGTTCCCGAGAGGGCTCCTCGAATCAACAAACTAAGAACATGGTGTATTAGTAGAAAGAGTGAAGCACTTGACGAACTTGAAAAATATAGCCTTGTCAATGATGTTGTCTATGATAACTTCTTGTATGAGTGGAGAACGTTTGCTTCTTTGGTTAAGGCTACTCCCCTGACTGAATATCAGTTGAGTGAGAGATTGTCACGAAATAAAACAATAGAGTTCAAGGATAAGGGGTTCGTCTATTTTGTAGGTGTCGATACAATTATAAAAAAAGGCGAACGTAAGCCTTTGGAGTTGGTTGAGAGTGAAATAAGAGAACTGTTAGTAAACTCTCGTAAGGCTAATTTTATTAAAGAGATGAAACATGCTATTTATAATGAGGCTCAGGTTGCAGGAAAAGTTTGGCTTAATGTAAAGCCTTTGGATGTAAATAATCAAAAGTAATGAAGAAGTATATAATCTTTTGTTTAATATCGATATTGAATTTTTTGTCGGTAACAGCTTTTGCTCAGGATAATGTGATAGATCGTGTTGAGTGGGTTGTTGGTGACAAGTGTATTTTGCGTTCCGAAATTGAAGATGCAATACGTTATTGGCATGGTAACGGTCGCAAATTCGAAGGTGATCCATACAGTGTCGTTGGTGAAGATTTGGCTGTGCAACAACTCTTCTTGCATCAGGCTGTTCTTGATAGCATTGTAGTTGACGACAGCGAAGTTATGCGTATGGTAGAGGCACAAATGAGCAATGTTATACAGCAGATAGGTTCCAAAGAGAAAATGGAGGAATATTTTAATATGAACTCCGCTCAAATAAGGGAAATGTATCGTGAGCAGGTGTATAATATGCGAACAATGGAAAAAATGAAAGAGAGTCTTGTTGGTGACATAAAAGTCTCTCCGGTTTTGGTCCGTCGTTTCTATGAGTCTCTTCCTCAGGACAGTATACCTTTTGTTCAGCAGCAGTTTGAAGTGCAGATAATAACACAAGAGCCGGAGTTTGATCAAGAGGAGGTTGATAGAATAAAAAGTGAACTTCGTGATTATACAGATCGTATAATGAATGGCGAGACAAGTTTCTCGACTCTTGCTTTGCTATATTCCGAGGATCCGGGTTCTGCTCGTCGTGGTGGTGAACTTGATTTCTATGGTCGTGGTCAGCTTCAGCCAGAATTCGCGACAGTGGCATTCAATCTGACCGATCCAAACAAAGTCTCTAAGATAGTTGAAACCGAATACGGATTTCATATAATCCAGTTAATGGAAAAACGCGGTGATCGTGTCAAAGTACGTCATATTTTGAGAAAGCCACGTCGTTCAAGCGAGAATATAAAGAAGATGCTTTTGCGTCTAGACTCTATTTCGGCCGATATTAAAGAAGAGAAATTTACATTCGAAGAGGGGGCATCTGTAATCTCTCATGATAAAGATACTCGTAATAATTATGGTATCATGTATAACAGAGAAACTTCTTCGTCTCACTTTAAACTTGACGAACTCCCTGTTGATGTTGCACGTGTCGTTGAGAAATTAGAGATTGGTGAAATCTCCCAACCTTTTACCTGGACACTCGAGAATGGCAAGACAGTTTGTGCTATAGCAAAACTGAAATCCAAAGTCGATGCTCATAAAGCAACATTGAAAGATGATTATGAGATGCTTAAGTATATGTATCAGGCACAGTTGAGCGAGAAACGTATCAATGAGTGGATAAAGGAGAAGCAGCAAAAGACCTATGTAAGAATAAATAGGGATATAAAGAGAGATGACTTTAAGTATCCCGATTGGAAATTCTATGAGGACTAATTCCTGTGCGGATGCGTAAAGGTTTGTATATATTATTTCTTCTGATACTCCCTTTTGTTGCCAAGGCACAAGAATTGAGTAGTGATAGCTCTTCGACAAAATCGAAGAGCTATGTCCACATGTTGCACACTGATATAACACGTTTTGATGAGGCTATAAACCCCGATGCGTGGATACTTGTAGGCGATGTGCAGTTCCGTCGTGATAGCATGTATATGTACTGCGACAGTGCTCATTATTTTCAGAATAAGAACTCATTTCAGGCTTTTGGAAATGTAAGAATGGAGCAGGGTGACACTCTATTTCTTTTTGGTGATTACCTCGATTATGATGGAGATGTAAATATAGCCCGTGTACGTCAGAATGTAAGACTTATAGACAAAACAACAGTACTGGAGACTGATAGTCTTGATTTTGATCGTAATGTCAATCTCGGTTTTTTCTTTGAGTATGGAACGCTCTCAGACGAGGAAAATGTTCTCTCATCGTACTATGGCGAATATAGTGTCGATACAAAAGATGCATTTTTCCAGTATGAGGTAGTGCTTGAAAATAGCGATTTCAGAATGTTGACCGATACGCTCCGCTATAATACCGAAACGAAGATTGCGAATATTTTTGGTCCCACAAATATGTATAGTGGCGAGAGTGAAGTCTATTCGGAACGAGGACGTTATAACACCTCTACCAAGCATGCATTCCTGCTTGACCGTTCTGTTATTTACAATGACAACAAGAATGTGACAGCAGATTCGCTTTTTTATGATACTCAGGCAGGATACAGTGAGGTCTTTGGTAATATAATCTATACCGACACTGTGAATCGTAATATGTTGACTGGTGAATATGCCTATTTGAATGAAATTGTAGATTCGGCCTATGTTACAGGTCGTGCCGTTGCAACCGATTTCTCTCAACGCGATTCACTATATTTACATGCTGATACTATTTGGGCAGTATCATATAATGTCGATACAGACTCTCTTTATCGTCAGATAAAGGCTCATCATAAAGTTAGGGCTTGGGGAAAGAATATGCAGGCAGTGTGCGATTCGCTTATATTCGATTCGCGTGATACTTGTCTAACAATGTATAAAGACCCGATATTGTGGGATAAAGATATACAATTGCTTGGCGAGGTTGTAAAGGTCTATATGGATAGCACCAATATAAATTGGGTACATGTAATAAACCAGACACTTTATGCAGAGCCGGTAGATTCTGTGAACTACAATCAGATAAAGGGGCAAGAGATGAAATTCTTCTTTAATGAGGGAAAACTCGCCGAAATGCAGGTAATAGGTAGCGTGAATATTATCTTCTATCCTATTGAAACCGACGGAACGTACATGGGTATGAATACCACTACAGCCGGTCGTGCCATAGCTTATCTGAAAGATGGTCAGGTCGAGAAAATGGTTATTCCCAAAGAGGCAAAAGGGGTTTTCTATCCAATGAGCCAGCGTCCTGCCGACAAACGTTTTCTTGATAATTTTGCTTGGTTCGATTTTGTTCGTCCCACAAGCAAAGAGGATATATTTAATTGGCGAGGTAAGGGAGCCGAAAATGTTCTTAAGAGTATCCGTAGAGACAAGATCCCTTTGCCAACCCTTAACGGATTTAAAAAGTGACAGTTATGGGACGTTTTAAAATGAGTGAGCCACGCAGGTTCAACCATAAATATATTTTTGTTGATGAGCGTAAGGAGAAACTTGACAAAATTGTAGAGAAGGCAAAACGAGATTTAGGAATGCTTCCTCCCGAAGAGAAAGGCTATGAAGAGCGTATTCGTGGAGCTTTCTCTGATGAAAATTCACACGTTTCTCGCCGTAAGGCTAATGGAGAGCGTATATCGTCACGAGTGGCTGTTGTAGCTCTTTTTGTCTGTGTTTTTATTTTGTATTATATCCTTAGAGGGGTATTGATATTTTAGTTTTTACTGTTTATGGAAGATATAATACAGTTATTGCCTGATTCTGTGGCAAATCAAATAGCTGCCGGTGAGGTGGTGCAACGTCCCGCATCGGTTGTTAAAGAACTGATGGAGAACTCTATCGATGCAGGTGCTTCCAAGGTGCAGGTTATTGTTACCGATGGAGGCCGAACCCTCATACAGGTTATTGATGACGGTAAAGGCATGTCTGAAACCGATGCCCGTCTTGCTTTTGAACGTCATGCAACCTCAAAAATCAAAAAGACCGAAGATCTCTTCTCGCTATCCACAATGGGATTCCGTGGTGAAGCATTAGCTTCTATAGTTGCGGTTTCTCAGGTAGAACTTGTTACTTGCCGTCCGACAGATGAACTTGGTACTCATATTGTCATGTCTGGTTCACAACTTGAACAGCAAGAGCCTGTTATGGCACCGGTCGGAAGTAATTTTAAAGTAAAGAATCTGTTTTTTAATATTCCTGCACGTCGTAAGTTCTTAAAATCAACACAGACTGAGTTCAATAATATATTGACAGAATTTGAGCGTGTGGCATTGATAAATCATAACATAGATTTTTCTTTGACGCATAATGGAGTGGAGACAGTTACTCTGCCGGCTTCCTCTTTTCGCCAGCGAATCGTCAATTTGTTCGGCAAGAAGATAAATTCTCAGTTGATAGAGGTTGATGTTGATAGTTCATTGATAAAGATGCGTGGTTTTGTAGGAACTCCTGAAAGTTCACGCAAAAAAGGTGTTCAGCAATATTTCTTTGTCAATGGCCGTTATATGCGTCATCCTTATTTTGCCAAGGCTGTAGCCAATGCTTATGAGGATATTATACCTCAGGGTGAGCAAGTCCCATTTTTCCTGTGCATAGACGTGGAGCCTTCGCGTATCGATGTGAACATACACCCGACAAAAACCGAAATAAAATTTGAGGATGAAACAAGCCTTTGGAAAATAATTTCTGCAGCAGTAAGGGAATCACTTGGACGTTTCAATGCTGCACCAAGCCTTGATTTTGACGATGATTTACAGTTGCCAATAGATATACCTGTAATGGATGTCGAAAAGGATTCAGTACCTGTTTCAGCTCCTCGTATATCATATACTCCCGGGTATAACCCTTTTAAGAGTCATATGCCTGATTATCGCAAGAATGATAATTCATGGGAGGCTCTCTATGGCGATCCGGTTAAAGAAAAGAGACTTGATCTCTCTCCTTTCGAGGATATTCCCGAAACTTTGGTCCAGTCACCGGTATCCGAGCCGTTGTTTAATCCCGGCGATTCTGTACCAATGTATCAGTATAAGGGAACATATATACTTATTCCTGTAAAATCAGGACTTATGTGGGTACATCAACGCAGGGCTCATATAAGAGTCCTGTTTGAAAAGTTTCGTTCACAGATGCTTTCTAAACAGGCAGTTTCTCAAGGTTTGCTTTTCCCCGAAAGACTTGAAGCTACAGTCAAAGAGAGTGTTGTAATAGAGGCTATTTCGGAAGAACTTATCTCTTTAGGTTTTGACATCTCATCTCTTGGAAATGGAACGTATGTTTTGAATGGCGTTCCGGCCGAACTTGATGGTCTTTCTCCAGTAAAACTGCTTATGGATGTTATTCATAGCGTTATGGAGCAGACTAATGAAGCTAAAGATAAATTATATGACCGAATTGCCTTGTCTATGGCGAAGGAGGTTGCAATAATAGTTGGGCAGCTCCTTTCGGCTGAAGAGATGAATCTTCTTATCGAGAAACTTTTTGCGTCATCCATGCCGTCACGTACACCTGACGGTGCTATAATCACGTATGTGATGGGCGATAACGAGATTGACCGGAACTTCGTAAGATAATATAATCATATAAAGAAAACAGGATTTGTAACGTTACAAATCCTGTTTTCTTTATGTAAGCTCTTGATTAGAATTCTGCATTGTTTGGAGTACGTGGGAATGGTATCACGTCGCGGATGTTTGACATACCGGTCACAAACAACAACAGACGCTCGAAACCGAGTCCGAAACCTGAGTGTGGGCATGAACCATAACGGCGTGTATCCAAGTACCACCACATGTCCTTCATAGGAATGTTCATCTCTTCTACGCGTGCAAGAAGCTTATCGTAATCAGCCTCACGCTCTGAGCCACCGATAATCTCGCCAATCTTTGGGAACAATACGTCCATGGCACGTACAGTCTTACCATCCTCGTTCTGCTTCATATAGAAAGCCTTTATATCCTTTGGATAGTCAGTGAGGATTACAGGACGCTTGAAGTGTGTCTCAACGAGGTAACGCTCATGCTCTGAAGCCAGATCTACACCCCAATATACAGGGAATTCGAACTTGTGTCCGCCGGCAACAGCCTCTTCAAGAATCTTGATACCCTCGGTGTATGTTAGGCGTACGAACTCTGTATTGACAATTGAACGCAAACGCTCTATAAGCTCTTTGTCGAACATGTTGTTGAGGAATGTGATATCTTCCATACAGTTGTCCAAAGCCCACTGTACACAGTATTTGATAAATTCCTCGGCGAGTTCCATGTTGTCAATGATGTCGTTGAATGCAACCTCGGGCTCAATCATCCAAAACTCTGCCAAGTGGCGAGGAGTGTTTGAGTTCTCGGCACGGAATGTCGGGCCGAATGTGTATATTGCACCAAGTGCAGTTGCAGCCAACTCTCCCTCGAGCTGTCCTGATACAGTAAGACTTGCTTGTTTGCCGAAGAAGTCGCTATCATATTTAATGCTGCCTTCTTCGTCTTTCTTTAAGTCGTAAAGGTTCATTGTTGTTACCTGGAACATCTGTCCTGCACCTTCACAATCCGAAGCAGTGATGATTGGTGTGTGGAAATAGTAGAAACCTTTATCATGGAAGAATTTGTGGATGGCATATGCCATGTTGTGACGTATGCGGAATACTGCACCAAATGTGTTTGTACGTGGACGCAAGTGTGCAACAGTACGCATGTACTCCATGGTCTGTCCTTTTTTCTGTAGAGGATATGTGCTGTCACAAGCTCCGAGTAACTCAATCTCGGTTGCTTGTATTTCAACAGACTGTCCACCGCCGATAGACTCCACCAACATACCGTTTACGCTTAGACAAGCACCGGTAGTGAACTGCTTTATAAGTTCCTCGTCAAATTTCTCGGTGTCTATTACCACCTGAACGTTATTTATTGTAGAACCGTCATTTAGGGCAACGAATGCAACCTGTTTGCTACTGCGACGAGTTCTAACCCATCCTTTGACGTTTACCTCTGTTCCATGCTCTTTGCTTTTGAGCAGGTCAGAAATTCTTGTTCGTTTTATCGATTTCATACGATTATCTTTGTGTTATTTCATTTATTATTCATAGGCACCCATACGGAGCATGTTAACCTCTTTGTCGGTAAGGTAACGCCAGTCGCCACGTCTTAGGTTTTTCTTTGTAAGTCCTGCAAAAAGAACTCTATCGAGTTTATTGACTTTATAGCCCAAGTGTTCGAGCATACGACGTACGATTCTGTTCTTGCCAGAGTGAATCTCTATACCGATTTGTGAACGGTCGGCCTCGTTTACATATGTAACCTCATCGGCATAAACATGTCCATCCTCAAGTTCTATTCCATTTACAAGCAAGTCCATGTCTGACATAGCAACATTCTTGTCGCAAGTTACATGGTAAACTTTCTTTTTCATAAACTTAGGATGTGTCAGCTTTGCTGCCATGTCGCCGTCATTTGTTAGTAGGAGTACGCCGGTTGTATTACGGTCGAGTCGGCCTACAGGGTAGATTCTCTCTTTACCAATGCCACGCAAGCAGTCAAGAACCGTTTTGCGTTCCTGAGGATCGTCAACTGTTGTAACGCAATCTTTAGGCTTGTTCAACAATACATAAACCTTGCGTTCTGGGTTTATTCTCTCGTTGTTGAAACGTATATCATCATTTGGTGAAACTTTTGTGCCAAGTTCTGTAACAACAACACCGTTTACTGTTACAAGACCAGCTTCGATATAGTTGTCGGCTTCACGACGTGAACATATACCTGCATTTGAGAGGTATTTGTTCAAGCGGAGTGGAGCATTGGGGTCAAGTTTTGCCTCGCGGTATGCTGCACGTTTCTTTGTACTGTATTTAGCGTTGGGGTCGTATGCACCCTTTCTGTTGCCTTTGTTACCGTATGTTCCGCGACGTTCTGTTCCGTAATTCTCTGTGGCGTTCTCAGCATTGCGGTAACCTCCTTTGCGGAAGTTATCTTCTCTCTTGAATTCACCATTTGTACGGCCATAAGAATTTCTGCTGTTACCGTAGCGGTTGCCGTCAAAATCACGATTTTGGTCGAATGACTTGTAACGGCCATATCCTCCACCGTTATTATTTTCGCGGTTGGTACGTGCGTACGGACGCTCATCGCTGTTCCAATTGCTGCGTGAACGTTGTTTAAGTCTGTTCTCCCCATTGAAATTTGGGTTGAACGAGGCTCTCTCTCTGTTTCCACGCGGAGTGTAGCCCTCTTGACGTTTCTCTCTATAATTGCTCATATTGTATATTTTACGAACCTCACGGTCCAAATTTTATTTTTCTTACAGTCCGGTGTATGAATGAGGTGTTATTGCACGCAATTCCTCTTTTACGCTCTCCTCAACATCTAATCCGTCAATGAATTGGAGTAGAGTGTTGTGGTTTATGCCTTCGTTGGTGCGTGTTAGTGCTTTCAACGCCTCGTAAGGGTTGGGATAAGCTTCGCGGCGGAGAATGGTTTGAATACCCTCTGCACAAACGCTCCAACAGTTGTCGAGTTCATTGTATATAGCACTCTCGTTGAGTAGCAACTTACGCAAACCCACCAAAGAACTCTTAATTGCAATCATCATATGTCCCATAGGCACACCAACGTTACGCAAAACGGTTGAGTCGGTAAGGTCACGCTGTAGGCGTGAGATAGGGAGTTTCATTGCCAAGTGGTCAAGAATTGCGTTTGCTATGCCAAGGTTGCCTTCACTGTTTTCAAAGTCAATAGGATTTACCTTGTGAGGCATTGCACTTGAGCCCACTTCACCGGCCTTGATCTTCTGTTTGAAGAACTCGTTAGATATGTATTGCCAAAAATCCTTGTCCATGTCCATGATAATGATGTTTATTCTTCTCATGGCATCGAACAAAGCGGCTAAGTTGTCATAATTTGAAATCTGTGTTGTATATTGTTCGCGTTCCAAACCAAGATTCTCTTTTACGAACTTGTTTGCGAAAACTTTCCAGTCAATTCCCGGATAAGCAACGCGGTGAGCATTGAAGTTACCGGTGGCACCTCCGAATTTTGCCGATATTGCACAGCGTTTCAATTCGGCAAGTTGTGTTTCAAGGCGATAAACAAATACCATAACCTCTTTGCCCAATCTTGTAGGCGATGCAGGCTGTCCGTGGGTACGGGCGAGCATAGGAATATTTTCCCAGGTTTCAGCATACTCCTTTAGTTGTGCAATAAGTTCTTCAATGGCTGGATAGTAAACCTCTTCCAAAGCATCTTTTATAGAACGTGGAATAGATGTGTTGTTAATATCCTGTGAAGTAAGACCAAAGTGTATGAACTCTTTGTAAGCGTCAAGTCCGCCAATAGCATCAAACTGCTCTTTTATAAAATATTCAACAGCTTTAACATCGTGGTTTGTAACTTTCTCAATATCTTTTACTCGCTGTGCATTCTCTGCGGTGAAATTCTTGTATATTTCACGCAAACGGGGGAATAGTTCCTTGTCCATGCCCTCTAATTGGGGAATAGGAAGTTCGCACAATGCGATAAAATACTCAATCTCAACGAATACGCGATATTTGATAAGTGCATATTCCGAGAAATAATTTGCAAGTGTCTCTGTTTTACCTCTGTATCGTCCGTCTATTGGTGATACTGCGGTTAGAATGTTAAGTTCCATTGTATTTTATAAATAAGTAAAAAACGTTTTTCACTGCAAAAATAGTATTTTTTAGCCATAATATCTCAAACTTGAGCCAAAGATTATGAGAAAAGAACAATAAACTATGATATTTTGTTCATTTATATGATATTTTGTTCATTTATGGGAAAAAAAATAACCTGCGTTATCGCAGGCTTTACATCGTGGACGTTGACGGATTCGAACCGCCGACCCTCTGCTTGTAAGGCAGATGCTCTAAACCAGCTGAGCTAAACGTCCGAAAAATGGGCTTTGTTGTGGACGTTGACGGATTCGAACCGCCGACCCTCTGCTTGTAAGGCAGATGCTCTAAACCAGCTGA
>JAGCJL010000016.1 GCA_017647975.1 Bacteroidaceae bacterium
ACCGGGAGCACAGTTGATATATTTATGCGAGTGTGTTGCCTGGTCGTAATAACGGAAAGAAAGTTTCCAAGGAATCATGGAGAAACAGGTTATCTCCTTATCTATTCCACAAGAGATCATAAATTCCACCCAACGGTCAAATATTGTAAAATCGTACCACCAGCTGCCATCAGCTTTGCGAACCCATGTAACCATACTGCCAAAGGGGTCGTGTGTCTGCCCGTCCCAAGGGCGATCGATAAGCGTTGCTGTAATCGCCTTCTGTCCTGCCGATGCAAGTTTCAACATATAAGGACGCAAAACATTAAAATGCTCTTCACTCCACAGTTCAACATTATGCACGCGAGCTACGGCATAAGGGTTCTGCCAAAGGTCAAGATGAAAATTCCAATCCTTTGGAGGCGGCAGAGTGCGGTTGACCACCTTTACTGAATATTGAAACTTTTGCTTCTTCCCTTCGCTTGCGAGTTCCACAGAGCCTTTATAGAGACCAGGCTTCGCATCCTGCGGAACCTGCACTGTAAACCACAAGCCACGATAAGAGCCGCTTGCGACCACAGTAGGATTAGTGTCCGTTATGCGGTCGGCAACAAGTTCTTCGCCATAAGCATCTACCTCATGGCGACCACAACCGGTAAATTTATCGGTGATTACGGGCTGTACAAAACCGCCTATAACATTAGCCGCAGGAATAATATTCTTACCACATTTAAGGTCACTGAACTTATATTCAACCGAACAGTCATAGGCTTTATTCGTCAACGCTTGATTCCAGACCAACAACTGAAAATTAACCCGCTCGCCACGCCATGCCACGGCACTGTTCACAGAAGATACAGATACCGGCGTTTCAAAACCCATAGGGTAACGGATATCAGTACTACCCCAACGTCCTCCGACAATTTGTGCAACGGCAGCAAATTGTACGCACATTACCACAACAAACAAAACAAGTTTTTTCATAGTTATAGTTTTTCTTTATTCAACAAAACCTCGAACACCCCTAAAAGAGAACTCCTTGCCTGCACGAGATGGAGCCAAATCATCGGACATCCTTGCACTTAACAAAAGTTCATTACCAATTATAGTTCCTGTCACAATTGCAAAACGATATTTTGAGGATGGTTCAATCTCCTTATTCAAATAGGGATCAATGTTTTCAACATAAAAATTCAAAACGCCATTATTATTACTGCAAGGCACATCCTTAAGAGTGATATCAATATATACAGGCATAGCCTTAGCAAATTTTACATTATCAAAGAAAATCAGCACTGTAGAATCCGAACTTTCAGAAACAGATATTCCAACAGTATTATTGATATAATCACCGACAGTAAGTTTTCCACGATAAACATCATCTGGTTCTACAGGAGGTGTCAAACTATTTTCATCACACGACTGAAACAACATTACAGTTATTGAAAACAAAAACAAAAATATCTTTTTCATACCTTTTATAAATTAACGTGAAATGACACGCCCAATTGCAATGGCTTACCCTGGGCAAAAAAATCATTCTTTATTGAACGGAAATAAAATGTATTATACTCTCTGTTCAAAAGATTCTTGCCCCACAAAGAGGCACCAAAGTGCCCTTTCTCCCAAACGAGCGATGCCGACCAAAGATCGTAATAATTCTGTGCAAGAGTATTTTCTTCATTCCAATAGATACGACCAACAGCATTCCACCCCACATTAAGAACAAATATATTGGCAAAATTCTTTGGGACCGGAAATCTATAGGCCACATTTGCCGACATTGTCTCACGAGGAGCATATGGCAAGATATTGCCTGCAAGGTCTTTGTCACCTCGGTTATACTCAAGGAATTCAGCATGGGTATAACCAAATGCCACATCGAATTTAAACTGCTTATAACGATAACGCACCGCAAGTTCAGCACCACAACTGAACGATTTACCGGCATTGGACATCATACGTCCGGTACTTTCACCCTCGGGAAAGACCGTAAGCTGTTGATTGCGACAATCTATATAGAACAGTGATGCCGAAATATCAAGATTTCCATTGTCAAGAGGTGAAATATGTGTTCCCAGCTCATAACACCAATTTGTTTCGGGTTTATATACAGTTGAAGAAGCATCAATTTCGCTTTCATTACCAATGAGGTTGCCAATCATTTTATTCTGTAGAATATCCGAAAAAAGTTGGGTATTAAAACCGCCGGCTTTAAAGCCTCTGCGAGCCGAAGCATAGACATTACCCCAACTACCACCATACGAAACAGAGACACTTGGCAAGATTTCAAATGCATTCAACTTGTTACGACCCTTAAAGAGCGTATTCAACGGAGTATAATCATTACTTCCCTTAAGTGTTGTGTAATGCACCAATGACTTGCTATAATAATCCATAGCAGAGTGTTCATAGTCGGCACGTACACCGGCATTTACCTTGAATCCCCCAAACTCTGCACTACCTTGCAGGTAGGCTGCAGCACCATAACCCGAAATGATAAAATCATCGTCAATTGTAAACTCATTCTCCTTAAACGACAGTTCACGGTCGTCACCCAGAAGATAATAATAGTATTCATTAGCATTCTTTAGGATGAGATTCTCAATGCCATACTCTTTAAAATTAACGGGAGCATCCATGTTGTTACGTTTATAAAACCCCGACAAGCCTGCTTGAATATCAAAAAACTCATCAACGGCATAATCATAGACAAACTCCTGAGTTACAGAATGTTCCTTCTGATATTGCCCCATCGTAAAATAATCCAACGGCAGGAAATCGTTATCTATCTGCATCTTATCATCAAGATAGCAATATCCTGTTACGGAAGAGAGAGTTGCCTTCTCCGTTGAATACTTCATCACGATTCCATCGGATATAGTGAAACGCTTATAAGAGCAATCATAGTTATAAGCAACCGGAGCAAGTTTCCCTATTGAATAATCATAGTTTCGGTAAGCCCAACCACCCTCGGCCGTATAACCCGCAGTAAAGATATTGTCAATAGTAAAACCATAAACAGGACGCCACACCGCACGAAAACGGAGTGCGCCGTTATCACCCCCATCGCAATTATTTCCGGTCTCTTTGTTGGCAAAAAAACCATCACAGTGGTTGTAATATAGACCAACCGACCAGCCAAAATCGTCACCTACCTTGCCGTAATGCGAAGCCTTGACACGTACTGTATTGGCATTTCCATACTCAAGAGTGAAACGCTTTCCCTGAAAATAAAGCGGAGACATTGTATAAACATTGATTGCTCCACCCGATGTATTACGCCCAAACAGTGTACTCTGTGCACCACGAACAACCTGCACGCGGTCTATATCAAAAAGTTCAAAATCGTAGCTGTTCTTGTTAAGCACAGGAACACCATCTATATTCATGCCCACAACCGGCTGGTCCATTCGGGAGCCGAAACCTCGTACATAGATTGATGATGTCATTCGTGAGCCATAGTCGGGTTGATAGAAATTGGGCACCAATGAAGAAAACTCCTTGACACTGTTCAAGTGTCGGTTCTCAATATCGACACGACGAAGAGAGGTTGCCGAATAGGAGGCTGCCGCATCATCCGAAGACAATTTAACCGAGGATACGATATCCACGGCCTGCAACAACACCGAATCGATATTTTCGACCAAAGGCATTGCCAACATCATTATGGTCAACAGTAAGCTCAACTTGGGCTATTTTGAATGCGAAGATACAAAAAACGAGTGAAATATCAATATTTCATCTCGTCTTCCTTTACATAACCGTTAATAATGGGAATAAGAACTTTTTTCACAATCTCATCATTGAGACGATGTTCTCCATTAAAAAGGATGCAACGTTCCGCACCATAAAGTTCCGTCACCAAAGCCTGGAAATTCACAACAGGGTCCTTATCACCAAAAAGTGCGGTGACAAGGTGTTTTTCTTCTTCTGTGATACCATCAAATTGAGTCTTTTCCATCTGTTTGAAACGTTCAACAACCGCCTTGTCTATACGAAATTCTGTTGCTCCATCCTTACGCTTTGACATATATTTATTACGCCCCATCTTACCAAACAACAATGAACGTGACATCTCAAACGAAGGATTTACTATAACACGAGGAACGCCCCACAACTGCTGGGTATACATGCCACCCATTGAAGTTCCTACAACCACATCGGGTTTCTCCTCCTCAACCACACGACGCAGAAGTTCCAGAGCCTCAAAAGGATCAACAGGAAGATCGGGAGCCACAACTTGCCATGTCGAAAGATGACGACGAAGAGTCATTACTGTACCCGAACTGCCCGAAGAGGCAAATCCATGAACATATAGAAGTTTATTTTTTCGTTCCATAAATTACTTACATAAGAGTTTATTCAAAATAGAGCGAAAGGGTTATCATCTTGCTCGTAACCTCATCTACAGAAGCGGTGTACTTAAGATAGTTTGCATCGAGCAAGTCGTCACGTTTTTTCTGCAACGTATTCAACGGACTAAAAGAGAACTTCAACTCCGGTATGAGTTTGAAGAACGGAAGATAGAAATCACAACCGAAGCCAAACTCTATCATAAAATCGAACCTCTTGACAAGCAACTGTTTTTGCTTCTTAACAGTCAAATTCACCATTGGACTGACTCCTGCGGTTATATAAGGGCGGTAATTATTGAAACGCTCTGATGCATATTTAACATGCAACGGCACAGCAATATATGTAGTCTTTAGTGCCTGATATGATAATTCTCCGCTATTTTGTTCTCGTAATCTAACATTACTCTGTCCAAAATGCATCGTTGGTATAAGACGCAACGAAAAATAGTTATTCAACCGCATATCGGCAAGCACACCTACACTAAAACCGGGTATATATTCTGCAACATCAGCATACCACTCTTCACCGGTATCTGTTACATAACCATTGTTTACAAATTCGACATCCTGCACATGAGTTCCCACAAAGAAACCATAGTGCAGAAAACGATAATCGATATAGGGTTTATTCTGCACTTTACGCTCCTGGGCAACAGAGGCTGTAACCGACAAAAGCAATATAAATATATATAATAGTTTTTTTACCATTATTCTAATAACGTAACTGTGTGCTTATTATTGCAAAAAGTAGAAAAAAAGAGGAGAAAAAACAAAAAGAGACTTCATCTGTTATCTCTTGTAGCACCTCACAAAGAAGAATCGCTGTGCTATTGTAAAAAAATGTTAAAGCGAATAGCTTTTGCATTTCTATTTGCAAAAAGCACTATCTTCGTGCTTGATAATACTAATTTAAAAAGAAAAGATTATGGCTTACGTAATTTCAGAAGACTGCGTTGCTTGCGGTACATGTATCGACGAGTGTCCTCAGGGTGCTATTTCAGAGGGTGCACAGTATTCAATCAACCCTGATTTGTGCATTGACTGCGGTAGCTGTGCTAGTGTATGTCCTTCAGAGGCTATTCACGAAGGTTAATCAATCGTTACACAGATTTAAAAAGGGAACTTTCGGGTTCCCTTTTTAATTAAAGGGATAATATTATGAAAAAACTACTGCACTTTGTTCTAAAAGCAACTATAATAACATTTATTGCTGTTGTTGCATATCAGATTTACATCTATATCATTTCATAAAAAAACAGACCTGCGGGTCTGTTTTTTTATGAAATATCATCTATTTTACTTTGCCAACTTCTCTTCCACAATTTTTTTCATTGCGTCGCCGCGAAGGTCGCGTTTCACTATTGTACCATCGGGAGCGAAAAGAATAATCTGCGGAATTCCTCTGATACCATACATCTCAGTTGCGTTGTCTTTATTGTCGCGAGGAATGTATATTTGAGGATATGTTATGCCCTCAGCTGTAAGTGCCTCCTTGAACTTCGCCTCTTCATCCCACACATTCACGCCAAGAACAACAAACTTGTCGCCACCAAACTTATTCTGTAGTTCTATGAGATTAGGAATCTCTCTCTTACAAGGACCACACCATGAAGCCCAAAAGTCTGCAAGTACATACTTACCCTTACCAACATAGTCGGACAATTTTGAAGCTTTGCCATCAACTGTATAACCAGAGAAATCGATAAACATTTTTCCAGGCTGTGTTGCCTCGGCTTTTAGCAAGCCTTCGCGTTCAAGCATAACAGCTGGATTCTTTGAAGCATATTTTACTTTACCAATCATTGTGTCAAGTTCACCGAGTGTAGGATAGAACTCACTTGCAACCATACCAAGCATGTAGGCACCAACAATATTATCTTTGTTATCTTCAATAGCTTTGCGATAGATATCATATACAGCCTCAATATCCGCATTCACCACTGCCTGAATCTCCTCGCCACTCTTGCCCTCAGCCTGCAATTGCTGAATCTTTGCATTTACGACTTGACCTGCTTTCGCAACCTCTGCATTTATCTCATTCAATTTTGCATGCATTTTGCCATTATCGGTAACAGACATTGGATTTACTGTAAAATCAACAACAATATCCGCACCGGGAACGACCAATATATCAGCTCTTACGCGTCTGTTTCCCGGTATCTGAACCTTTGCAAAAGCCTGGTCGCTTACATTGCGTTCAAACTTGAATGCTCCATTTGCTATAACAACTGAATCGACAAAGACATTCTGCTCTGTAAGGAACAACATTTTACCGTCATACTTAGCGTCAATTTTTCCTGTAACTGTGTAGCTCTGAGCTGTAGCTGTCAACGCCATTGCTGAAAGAGCAATAATTGATAGAATTTTCATATTTATATTTTTTATTGATTATTTTAAAAACGTAATTATTTGCGAATATACTCTTTTTATTAAGGAAGAGTATTATTCTTGACATTTTTTAACAGAACAAATTATTCTATTTTTACATTCACAAAACCCAAATAACGGCCATTTTTACCCATTTGTTGAACAAAGACTTCCTTTCCATCGGAGTTTTTATAATACAACGGTTCCGCAAAATAATCATGTGAGTGACCACCAAGCAAAATATCAATTCCAGCTGTAGCCGACACAAGTTTCTCGTCATTAAACTCATTGTTTATCTTCCAGCCCAAATGGGAGAGACAAACAATCAAATCACATCCTCTTGCCTTAAGTTCACCAACACAACGATTTGCTGCATCAATGGGCGAAATAAAATTCACTCCTTTATAATTTTCCTTAGTAACAAGACCTTCCGGGTCAGGAGATAAACCAAAAACGCCTATTTTTTTTCCGGCACGTTTGATAACTGTATATGGCTTCACAAGCCCCTCGCATACAGTTCCAGTAAAGTCATAGTTGGCACACACTATCGGGTATTCAGCCATCTTGAACAATTGAGCCATATTCTCCATACCAAAGTCAAACTCATGATTACCGATTGTTCCGGCATCATAACCCATTGCATTCATCAGTTCTATTTCAAGCCCACCTTTAAAAGTGTTGTAATAGAGAGAACCTTGGGAAAAATCGCCACAGTCAAAAAGCAATACGTTTTCACGCCCTAAAGAATCTTTTAAATTCTCGATAACGACAGTACGATTTACCACACCCGCCATGCCGTTTTTTTCGGCATCGATGCAACTATGCGTATCGTTTGTGTGAAGAATTGTTATTACCGCCTCTTTATTGCCACACGCGACAAGCATCATTGCCGCCAATATTATAAAAAACACCCTTTTCATCTTACTTTTTCACCTTTATACGTCCATCACATTTAGCATTAAGCATCTCGCCTCGCAAAGCCAAATCCTTGATATATTGCACCATAAGATTACGAATTGTAATATCGCCCCGAACATTCCTGTCGGTTCCCAAAGCAAGAGCAGCCATCTTATCATTACCTTGAGAAAGATAATCAGATGTCGCAATGCGATATTTTTTATCCGGCTCTATTGCCAGCCCACCGGCCGTAGCCTTGAGCAAATTGCCATCGGAGGTTATCAACAACTCCAAGCCACTGACAGCCTCACCACCCACCGATGCTATCTCACGACAAAGTTGCAACAATTGCTCTCCGTTCAAGGTAAGCATTGCAAGAGTATTTTCAAATGGAAAGACATTATATATATCGCCAAAAGTGATGACTCCCTGTGGGAGATTACTTCTTAGGCCACCTTTATTTGTTATAGCTATATCAACGGGAACATCGGAATACTTTTGTGCCATATTCAATAAAGCATCTGCCGCAAAATTCATCAAAGGACTTTCGGGAATATACTTTTCGAGTGGCATTGCCGCCTCACCTATCACCGGCCGTTTTATCTCATCCACAGCCTCGCGACCTTTATCAACTATTGACATAACTGCTAAGAGAGCCGCAGATTCTTCCTTTTTATCAGATTCCACAACCCGCACATTACCACCACCAACTATAACCACATTGCTTTCTCGTCCACATGAAACAGAGAATAAAAGGAGCAATGTCATTGGAATTAAATAGATTTTTCGTACCATTTTAACTGTTTTCGACAAGCCAAAATTAGTATATATCATTGAGAAATGCAATTATGATAGCACATTAGAGAAGGAAATGAACGAAAAATAACAGGCATGCTTTGTAAAATGAGAATTTTAAACTATCTTTGTCCCCGCTTTCGGCGTAATCGCTGCCAAGGAAGAGTAACTTGGTATGTTACGTTTGAATGATTGAACAATTTAACAAATCAAAAAATGGATTTAATTAAAATTGCTAAAGAAGCATTTGCTACTGACGTAAAACGTGAAATGGAGTTTCACCCAGGTGACACAATCACAGTAGCTTACAAAATCATCGAGGGAACAAAAGAGCGTATCCAGATGTATCGTGGTGTTGTTATCCGTATCAGCGGTCACGGTAACGAGAAGCGTTTCACAGTACGTAAGATGTCAGGTACTGTAGGCGTTGAGCGTATCTTCCCCTTGAACTCGCCTTCTATCGACAGCATCACTGTTAACAAGAGAGGTCGTGTTCGTCGTGCTAAGCTTTACTATTTGCGTGCCCTCACAGGTAAAAAGGCTCGTATCAAAGAGATTAAGGGCT
>JAGCJL010000017.1 GCA_017647975.1 Bacteroidaceae bacterium
GTTCATCTGAATATTGATATTAGTGTGGATATCAGAGTTCCACACACCATGAGAAGCCTGACGACCCAAGTTATTCCATATACCCTGCAGGTTGTTTGGTGCCGCAATGGGTTTGCGGGTAGAACTGATAGCCAGGTAGCGGCCATAGTGGAAGTAGAGCTGCTCAAGGAACAGGTGGTCGTTGTCGGTGCTGTTGCCGTCCTTGTTGTTGGGGTAGTACTTGTCGATAAGTTCCTTGGTATCAACGCTTGGAGTTTCAAGACCCAGGCTAAATGTCATGCGTTTTGTCAATGCACTGAAATCGGCAATATGAGCCGCCTCCAGAGTTGTGTAATCCTTGGCAGCAGCCTTCTCAATGTCGGCTTTAATGCGTTTATTGACATCGTTCTGTGTTTCGTTTGTGAAATAGTTGTCAAGAACTCCCATGTCACCGTTGAAGTTTGTGCCGCCTTTCAAAAAGAATGTCACTTCAGAAGCGTTACTTACTGTTATTCCGCTTGAAGCAGTGCTTACAGTAGCACCGTTGTCGGTAGCTACATGTACACGTGCCGCATACTTCACAGCCTCCATTGCTCCGGTGAACGAAGCCATGCCATCGCTATATGTCACAGCACTTGCACTGATGTCGCTGCATGGAGTCATGCTGAATGTGAGATTCAATTTCTCACTGCCGATATTCTTGTAGTTGATTACAATTACAGAGTCGGGGGCCGAACTGAAATATCTGCGTACCTGTCTTGTACCGTCGCTTTTCTTGAATTCCACACCGGCGATACCCTCTTCAAGGTCAAGGTAACGTACATAGTCATTTGCCGACTGTGCATTGTTGTCGGTAATGAACAGAGAACCGAAATTTACAAATGTACGGTTGCCACCGCCAGCACCGATAGTGTTCGCAGGGCCACTCCACAATGTTTTCTCATTGAACTGTATCTCCTCGCTCTGAACTTCACCGAACACCATACATCCAAGTTCACCATTACCAAGAGGCAATGCATATTCTTGCCAATCAGTAGCCTCGCTCCTATACCATAATGTATTGGGGTTCTTTGGAACATAAGGCTCATAGACGAAGACATCGGGGAACTTAGTATAATCAACCTCGGCAAGATAGAATGTACTACCATTATCGCTTGATGCACCTGCATCGTCCCACAACGCGAGATAGCCGTCACGCAAATTCCAATAATTATTTGTGGTTTCGTTAAGTTTGATATATGACGCAGAACCGTCAAATTTTATAATTCCTGTAAACTCTGTTGTATGAGATATCTCAGTTGGATTAACCATTGAAACACGAGCAGCTGCTTCGCTTCCTATAATACCAAGAACCTTTGAAAGACCTGTAGAGTAGTTATATATCTTATACACATTATTACCCTGTGGTTCAAAAGCCCAAATACCCTTGTTGTCACGGGGAGGATTGGTGCAATTAAGTTTCATTTCATTACCGGCCATGTATTCAGAATTAAGACTCAGATAACCGGCATTCTTATTCCTTATTGTATAGAACTTTGTTGCAGAATCGATATAGCTCACATATACAGTCCTGTTATCAATGCTTACAACAGCAACCTTTCCTGCAACCTCCACAGCTGCAAAGTCGGACTTTGTCACACTCTTCTCAATAGCTATTGATGCACCATCTTTATAGATATTGCCGTCAAAAGAGACTCCGGCCGCAGCATTGCTTGTTCCAAGCACTTTTATTGTATATGAAACGGGGCCTGTAAAATTCTGTTCCAGAACAAACACCGCAGGCTCATCGGCATCGTTGAATGGGTGGTACTTGCCAGATGCACCAACATACTCCCACTTAAAATACTTGTTGGCACCTTCGCTCTGGTTGTAGCACTTGATTTTGAACTCGTTGATGCCAACTTCCTCAAAAGTCAAAGCATGAGCATTACTTTCATTCGGGTCGGCATTTACATTCCAACCAGTACCCTCTCCACCTGAATAAGAGATATATTCTCCGCTGTTTGATTTTACATAGTATTGACCATTACCAGCAGAAACAAATTTAAAAATCTGCATTTTTGCATCATCTCCATTTTTCATTTCAGAACCATACACCTCACCATGTGTATTTGCTGAAGCATCACCAACATTCAAATATTGGCCTGTAGTCTTCTCTTTGATACGATACTCAGCATTTGTATCAATTTGTGCCATTGCTCCTATTGTAAGCAATAATGACACAACAAAGAACATTAGTTTCTTCATAGTCTTATTATATTATAGTTATCATTTCCCCGAAAACAGCATATATCAAGTGATAATGCAAAACAAATGTATTGTATTTATTCATAAAAACAAAAAAATACACCGCTTATTAAACAAGCAGAGGGCGACAATTGTCGCCCTCTGCAAATTCAATAAAGAAATCCTTTATTTCACAACTTGTTTTTCACCGTTGATGATATAAATACCCTGTTTCATATTTTTATCATCGGCTATACGATTACCTTTTAAGTCGTAAATCATAATCTCACCATTATAAACTACCTCATTTACTCCGGTAGGATCTTCAACAGTCACTACACATGTAGCAATCATCTCTCCGGCTTTAGCTGTAATAGTTGCCTCACCAACAGCCACTGCGGTTACAACGCCATTCTCTACGGTTGCAATAGTTGCCTCCGAACTTTTCCATGTGACAGTCTTGTCGGTAGCATTATCAGGTGAAACAACTGCTGTAAGAGTCAAGGTTTCACCAATTATCAAAGTTGCATTATTTTTACTAATTGTAATATCTGTAACAGGAATATTCTTTACTGTAACCTCGCAAGTCGCTGTTTTTTCATCCGAAATTGCTGTAATAGTCGCTGTGCCGGCACCTACACCTTTCACAAGACCATTCTCAACAGTAGCAACAGCTTTGTCCGAAGTTTTCCATGCTACTGTTTTATAAGTTGCATTGTCGGGCTGAACTGTTGCGGTCAACTGCAAATTGTCACCAACAAACAAAGTTCCACTTGCTTTATTAAGAGTAACTGTTGTAACATCAACAATAGACTCATTTTTTGATGTAAAGTCAATTATTACTTCCTGACCCTTTTTGCAAGGTATTGTAGCAACACCATTCTCATCCATTGCAGTAGGAGTAACCTGAGTTCCATCAACTGTAACAACAGCATATTTCAATTTAATAGCACCAACATTGCAACGAACGCGAAGTTCTGCACCGGCATTGCTTACAATCTTTATCTTCTGGCACTTGCCGCTCTCCCAGTTGAAGTCAACTGTAAAGTTACCCATAGCCTTCATACCTGTAACGGTACCCTGTTTCTTCCAAACTTCGGGCAGTGCAGGCAATACATTGATATAACCGTGAGCACTCTGCATCAACATCTCGGCAATACCTGAACATACACCGAAGTTACCGTCGATCTGGAATGGTGCGTGAGAGTCGAAGAGGTTGTAATAGATACCACCCTGACCCTGGTCTGTACCGTAGGTTGTAGAGTGCTTGAGGGCGTTCTTTATAATAATGTGTGCGTGGTCTCCGTCCTGAGCACGTGCCCAGAGGTTCACTTTCCAGCCCATTGACCAACCTGTAGCTGCGTCACCGCGGTGCTTGAGTGCATTTACAGCAGGTGTAAAGTACTCACTTTCTGGAGTAATCTGGTCCATTGGGAAGAGGGCCATCATGTGTGACATGTGGCGGTGACCTCTCTCACCTACGCTATAAGGAGAGTATTTCCACTCGCGGAGCATGACATCGCCTTTATTGACCCCATTGAAAGGATTACCCCATGCACCGTCATATACTTCTGTATGCAAGCCCTTGTCGGTCTTCGCAAGGTAGTCGTTCAATTTTGCGATGTCGGCATCTGTAAGACCCAGCTCTTCTGCACCGAGAATCTCGATTGCCTCGGCAATATTCTCGAACAAGTAGCTGATCATCTGCTGTGCGTGAGCTGTACCGTCCTCGCTCTCGTTTCCGTGCTGCTCGGCACTGAACTCGTCGGGAGCAACGTATGTTCCGTCATAGACCTTGCGGTCCGTGATGAGACGGTGGAACCAGAACTCGGCACAATCCCACATCACGGGGAACGCCTTCTTCAAGAACTCCTTGTCCTGGGTATAACGCCAGTGTGTCCACAAGTGGCTGGTGTACCACACGTTGGCAACGAGATAGTTGCTTCCCCATGTACTCATACTGTTGTAGAGTGAAGTCTCTGTCAGCACGCTCCAGACGTGGCCGCCGTTACACTGCTGGCCTACTGTCTTCCAGCCCTCGCTCTTCGCACCGCGGATAATGA
>JAGCJL010000018.1 GCA_017647975.1 Bacteroidaceae bacterium
ATTGAGCTTCAAGACTTCGCACAAAGTCTCTTCGTCGTCAACAATCAATATACGTTCCGTTGCCATATGCCTTATATATTATTATGGTGCAAACTTATAAAGAAAAAATGAACCGGTGGGTATGCGAAAGAAGATTTAATAAAAATGTAATATTTCTCGTGAAACAGGTTCTCAATGTTTACTTATTTTTTTTGAAATATTTATGAAATGTTATCCCGATACTTTTGCGGTGTGAAAGACAGGAAACTGACATTAACTTAAAACATTATTTAATTATGAAGAAAATGGTAATCTTGGCAGGTCTTTTAGCCTGCATCGGTATCAATGCACTGGCACAGGATACCACAACAGTAGAGCCTAAGGGTAAGGCTATCGTTCAGGTCTTTGGTAACTTCCACGCTGGATTTGGCGAGCAGAATAACGATATGGGGTTTGAGCTCGACCGTAGCTATTTGGGTTACGAGTACAAACTCGCTGATGGGCTAACCGTGAAGGGTGTGATGGACATTGGTAAGTCGAAGAGCGTGGATGACTATCACCGCATCGCCTATATCAAAAATGCTCAGGTGTCGTGGAAGAGAGGCAACCTTACGCTTAACGGCGGTCTTATCTCGACCACGCAGTTCAACTTTCAGGAGAAGTTCTGGGGCTACCGTTACATTATGAAGTCATTTCAGGACCAGTACAAATTTGGTAATAGTGCTGACTTGGGTATCTCTGTGGCATACAAATTTGCAGATTGGGTGTCGGCCGATGCAATTATCGTAAATGGCGAGGGCTACAAAAAGATTCAGGCAAACGATGGCCTTAACTACGGCCTCGGTGTAACATTGACACCTGTTAAGGGCTTCCAGATCCGCTTCTATGGTGGCTTGAACGAGAGCGGTATTGAGGGTGAGGCAAATACCGTGAATATGGCTGCTTTTGCCGGTTACAAACACGACAAATTTACAATCGGTGCAGAGTATAACCATATGCTAAACGCTTCCTGCACTGAGGGCAATGACCAGTTCGGCTACTCGGTATTCGGCTCGGTTAAGTTGGTTAAATATGCAGAGCTTTATGCTCGCTTCGACGACCTCTATTCAAACAATGATTGGAACATGGCCAAGGATGAGCGTGCTGCAATACTCGGTGCACAGTTCAAGTTGGGTAAGTATGTGAAGATTGCCCCTAACTTCAGAATGAGTATACCCAAAGCCGATGGGACAAAAAATGCTTACTCAGCATACATAAACTGCTACTTTGGGTTTTAATAACACAAGTCTGATAAATTAACACACAGGAATATATGAAAAAGATTTTTAAGTTGGCAATGACAATGATCGCAGCTGTTGCAATGGTATCTTGCGGCGGTAATGCAACAAATGGAGTGCGTGAGGCTCAGGAACTTTCGGGTGCTGGTGCAACATTCCCACTACCTTTCTACAATGTGGTGTTTGAGAAATTTGCCGAGGTAAATGGTGATGTCGTTGCGTATGGCGGCATCGGCTCTGGTGGCGGTGTTCGCAACTTGCGTGATAAGATTGTGGATTTCGCTGGTAGCGATGCCTTCCTCTCGGATAAGGAGATGGCAGAGATGGCTTCCGTGGTACACATCCCAACCTGTATGGGTGCAGTAGTGTTGGCTTACAACCTTGACGGTGTTAAGGAACTCAAACTATCGGGTGAAATTATCGCCGACATCTTTGCAGGCAATATCAAGATGTGGAACGATGAGCGTCTTGCGGCTCTCAACCCTAATGTAAAACTTCCTAATGAGTCTATCATTCCTGTATTCCGCTCTGATGGCTCGGGTACAACATTCGTATTTACCGACTATCTGACAAAGGTTAGCCCAATGTGGAAAGAGAAATTTGGTGCTGGCAAATCGGTAAACTTCCCTTCGGGTCAGGCTGCAAAGGGTAATCCTGGTGTAGCTGGAATAATCAAACAGACAAAGAACTCCATAGGTTATGTAGGCTCGGAGTATGCCTTTGCACAGAAGATTCCGTACGCAAAGATTCAGAATCAGCGTGGCGAGATTGTAGAACCTAATGCAACATCTATCTCGGCGGCAGCTTCGGGTACAATTCCTGCCGATACTCGCTGCTCAATCACCAATTCTGATGCTGCTGGTGCATATCCTATCTCAACCTTTACTTGGATGATTGTCTACAAGGAGCAGAACTACTCTGACCGCTCGAAGGAGCAGGCTGCGGCAACACTTGACCTCTTGAAATACATCCTTTCTGACGAGGCTCAGGACATTGCCTCTGAGGTACACTATGCTCCACTTCCTGCCAAGGCTAAGGAACTCGGCATGACAAATCTCAAAACCGTCACTTTCGATGGTGTGGCAATATTACAATAACAGATAGCCATGAACGATAAATTATATAAAATCCTATTGTTCGCAGCTGCATTGATAATGCCGATTGTGTGCGGTGGCGTTGTTTACGCCCTCGTCACTGATGCTTATGATGCGTTCGAACACTTCGGATTCTTCAAATTCCTCACCTCGTCGGAGTGGAGCTATACCGAGGGTGCAGAGCAATATGGAGCGTTACCATTTATTACGGGTACGCTGATGACGACACTGTTGGCTCTTATCTTCTGCATTCCCTTTTCATTCCCCGTTGCATTGTTTGTGGGCGAGTATTTCAAGGGGACAAAGGTGGCTGCTGTGTTGAGTACCGTAACCGACCTTTTGGCGGGTATTCCCTCAATTATTTATGGTTTGTGGGGTTTCTATACACTGCGACCAATCATTATGGCTCTCAACATCTCGCCACAAGGCTCTGGCGTACTAACGGCATCGCTTGTTTTGGCGATTATGATTATACCCTATGCTGCATCGCTCAGTGCCGAGTTTATCAAGATGGTGCCAAATGACCTTAAAGAGGGTGCATATAGCCTTGGAGCTACACGAGCTGAGGTCATTCGCAAGATTGTATTCCCCGTTGCGGGCTCGGGTATCTTCTCATCCTATATCTTGGCTATTGGTCGTGCTTTAGGCGAAACAATGACTGTAACTATGTTGATCGGTAATACCAATAATATTCCCGATTCTATCACCTCAACGGGAAACTCTATGGCATCAATCATTGCTAACCAGTTTGGCGAGGCTGATGATTTGCGACTCTCATCACTGATTGCTATCGGTTTGATTCTGTTTTTGATAACCGCAGCAATCAATATGGTGGGTAAGATAATGATTAAACGAGCAAGAATATCTTAATCTATGACTACATTCAAAATAAAAAATCGTTTGGTACAGGACCGGCTTATGCTATGGGGCGTATGCCTTCTTGCAGCCTTTACAGCAGTACCACTGCTTGCTATATTGGGCGAAGTGTTGCTGCGAGGTTATGACCAGCTCTCGTGGTCGTTCTTTACCGAGCCTACACCTACGGCATATAAGGCGATGAAGGCAATCGGGGCGGGTAAGCCTATCCCAGGCGGTATCGCAAATGGTATTGTCGGTACTATGATAATGCTGGGTATGGCGGTTGTTGTCGCAGTTCCCGTAGGTATCTTGTGCGGTGCATTCTTGGCAGAAAACAGCAAAAGTCGCTTTGCACAGGTGGTAAGTTATTTGACGGACCTTTTGCAGGGTACGCCATCTGTGATTATCGGTATCATCACCTATATTTGGGTTGTTGTCCCAATGAAGGGCTATTCGGCAATAGCCGGCAGCGTGGCTCTCTGCATTATGATGCTTCCGCTTATTGTCCGTTCAACCGAAGAGACACTTAAAATTCTCCCTGCCTCGCTCAAAGAGGCAGGATTGGCATTGGGTGGCAACAGGGCTCGTGTGATGATGAAAGTGCAGTTGCCCGCAGCTTTCGGTGGTATCTTTACGGGTGTATTGCTTGCTATCTCACGAGTGATTGGCGAGACCGCACCGCTAATGTTCACTGCACTTGGTTGCTCGCTTGTACGCTTCTCTATCGACAAGCCTATCTCGGCCGTACCCCTGCTTATATGGGAGTTCTTCAACGACCCCAACCTACAAGAACTTATCTGGGGAGCATCGCTGTTCCTTTTGTTGTTCGTACTTACATTAAACCTTACCGCTAAATATCTTGCAAAGAAATGGAATCAGTAAAACCTATATTGGAGTTTAAGAAGACTTGCGTATCATATACCAAGCAAACAATGGCTGTGAAATATGTGTCGGCAGCTATCGAACGAAATACAATCACTGCGATAATGGGACCTTCGGGTTGTGGCAAATCGACACTCCTGCGTGCCGTAAACCTTATGCACAACCTCTATCCTAACATCCGTGTAGATGGCGAAATCCTACTTAATGGCGAAGATATCCTTGCGATGGAGCCTATTGATGTGCGTCGCCGTGTGGGTATGGTGTTCCAGCGTCCTGCTCCGTTCCCTACGATGAGCATCTACGATAATGTGCTTTCGGGTTTTGCTTTGAACGGTATCAAACTCTCAAAGGCTGAGAAAGATGCCACCGTGGAACGTTGTCTGAAGAGTGTGGCATTATGGGATGAGGTCAAGGATGTGTTAAACAAGAAAGGCACTTTCCTTTCGGGCGGTCAGCAGCAGCGATTGTGTATAGCCCGTGCCTTGGCTATGAAACCAGACGTACTGTTGATGGACGAGCCAACATCGGCACTAGATCCCATAGCAACTAAACATATTGAGGAACTGCTTCTGGAATTGCAGAAAGAGGTTACAATCCTCATCGTCACCCATAATATGGGACAGGCAAAGCGTATATCGTCAAAGTCAATGTTTATGTACTTGGGTGAGTTGGTTGAATACGGCGACACGGAAACAATGTTCAATAATCCGGTTGACGAGCGTACAAATGCGTATCTGACAGGCAAGATGGGGTAGCAGGACTCATCATTTAACATAAGCATAACCTTCATGTAACATTTTTGAAACATTCTTGCAGTTATTTTGCAGCCGGAAAGTTATATTTTTTATGGGAATAATGCAGATTTTTACATTGTTGGGAGCATTGGGAATGTTCCTGTATGGTATGAACTTAATGAGTTCGGGATTACAAAAGGCTGCGGGAGACCGTCTGCGTGGTTTCTTGTCGGCAATGACATCAAATCCCTTCAAGGGGGTAATGACCGGTTTGGGCATTACTTCTATTATACAGTCCTCTTCGGCAACAACTGTTATGGTCGTAAGTTTTGTGAATGCCGGGCTGCTTACGCTTACTCAGGCGATTGGAGTGATAATGGGAGCAAACATTGGTACTACGGTAACTGCCTGGATGGTTTCATGGTTGGGATTCAAAGCTGATATCTCTATCCTTGCTGTACCAATGATGCTTTTCGGTTTTCTTTTCTCTAATTCAAAAAAGGATAACCGCAAGAATATCGGTGAACTTATTGTCGGTTTCAGTTTGCTGTTCCTTGGCCTTTCTTTTATGAAAGAGTCTGTCCCTGATTTGCGTCAGACACCGGAGGTTCTGGAGTTCGTAACCTCATGGGCTGCTCATGGATTCGGTTCGGTGTTGCTGTTCCTCGCTTTTGGAACGGTGCTTACACTTGTACTGCAGTCTTCATCGGCAACAATGGCTATCACGCTCATTATGCTCAGCATGGGTTGGATACCGTTTGATATGGCTTGTGCAATGGTGCTTGGTGAGAATATTGGTACAACAATTACTGCGAACATTGCTGCATCGGTGGGAAATACACAGGCCAAAAGAGCTGCCATGTCGCACACAATATTCAATGTGTTTGGTGTCATGTGGGCGTTGGCTCTATTCCGTCCATTCCTTGCTCTGGTTGGTTATATTACCGAGAATCTGTTCGGTTTGCCCAATCCTGCTGCAGAGGGATTCTCTGTGACTGACTCAAATACAGTTGAGGGAACAGCTGCATTGTATGGCTTGTCAATGTTGCATACATTGTTCAATACTATAAATACTCTGTTGCTGGTGTGGTTTACAAAACTGATAGCAAAGGCTGTAAGCTATATTATACGTACTCCCGAGAATCAGGAGAAAGAGGTATTCAAACTCAAATATATTTCTGCCGGTCCTCTTGCTACGCCGGAACTTTCTGTGGAGCAGGCTTTTGAAGAGATTATCCATTTTGCTCAAATTTCAAAGACCGGTGCCGGATATGCCAAGGAGGCTGTCAATGAAGCCGATTCGGACAAGTTTGAGGGATTAAGAGAGAAACTCGTAAAGTATGAGGAAATATCAGACCGTATTGAATATGAAATAGCTGCGTTCCTTAATGGTGTCTCGGCCGAAGAGATCAGTGAAAGCACTTCGCTCAAGATTAAGGCAATGTATAAAATTATCGGTGAATTGGAGTCTTTGGGTGATTCCGGAGATACGATAAGCCGCATTTTGTCGAGAAAGAATATTCATAAGAAACACTTTGATGCCGAGAGTATAAAGAATCTTAATGCAATGGCTGATGCTGTAAGCACCGCGTATGATGTAATGATTGAAAATCTTGCTGCTGCTCACAAAGGTGAACTTGTAGATATAACAAAAGCCTACAATGCAGAGGAACGCATAAATACTCTAAGAAATAATTTTAGAGATGCTGTGATTGAGGAGATAGACAACGGTGGCAAGAATTATCAGACAAGTGTCTATTACATGGATATAATGAATACTTATGAACGTATGGGAGACTATATGATAAATGTCTCTCAGGATCTTGAACGGGGTTTTGTACATAAGTGATATTTTGTATTTATAATTAGAAAATCGTGCTGTTCTTGAATAGCACGATTTTTTTTGAAACACCTTTAAACAGCTAATATCCTGTTTATATGCAATGGGTATGTCTTTGTACTTCATCAATGAAAGCAAGTGCTGTTTCAACGCTTTTTACATTATCAACTGTTATTATGCAACGCCCCTCACCTTCGCGTACTTTGCAGGTGAATTGTGATTTGTGTACGTATGCCATGATTGCACCAAAGAGGTCGCTGTTATAGAACTTTTCGTTTTTTACATCTACAAGGAAAAGATTCATGCGGCCGCCTTTGAGATAGATTTTCTCAATACCCAGACTTTGTGCCTTGCGTCTGAGAGTGACCATGCGTATGAGTTCTTCGCCCTCTTTGGGGATTTTTCCAAAGCGGTCTTTCATTCTTGAACGGAAGGCTTCTATCTCTTGTGGCTCGGTCAGTGAATCAAGTTCGCGATAGAGAAGTATGCGTTCGTTGCTGTCGGGGACATATAGTGCCGGGAACAGTAGTTCAAGATCGCTCTCAACAAAACATTCTTTTACAAAAGTATCTACGGAATGTTCCTCTTCATCGGGCAATAGGCCTGCGAATTCATCGTCCTTCAGCTCCTGCACTGCCTCGGCAAGCAGTTTCTGATAGGTCTCATAGCCAAGGTCGGCGATGAAACCGCTTTGTTCTGCACCCAACAGGTTGCCGGCTCCGCGTATGTCAAGGTCTTGCATGGCTATATGCATGCCACTGCCGAGTTCGCTAAAACTCTCTATGGCTTCCAAACGGCGACGAGCATCGGTGCTAAGGCTTTCTCGTGGCGGTGTGAGCATATAACAGAACGCCTTACGTTTGCCACGACCTACACGTCCTCGCATCTGGTGCAGGTCGCTAAGGCCAAAATTCTGTGCCTGGTTTATGATTATTGTATTTACATTCGGTATATCAATGCCGTTCTCTACAATTGATGTTGCAATGAGTACATCGTGGTCATGGTTTATAAACTCAAAAAGAGTTTTTTCCAATGCTGCCGGTTCCATTTGTCCATGTCCTATACATATTCGTGCGTCGGGGATATGACGCTTTATCATGTGGGCAAGTTCTTCCATTCCTGCGATACGGTTGGTGATAAGAAACACTTGGCCATTGCGGCTTAATTCAAAGTTGATAGCCTCCTTTATCACTTCTGCATCAAAATTGTGTATCTCGGTGTGAATGGGATACCTGTTGGGTGGTGGTGTCTGTATCATCGAGAGGTCACGTGCTCCCATAATTGAGAACTGCAGGGTACGCGGAATGGGAGTTGCTGTCATTGTGAATGTATCGACATTGACTTTGAATTGGCGTAGTTTCTCTTTTACGGCCACACCAAATTTTTGCTCTTCATCAATGATTAGCAATCCTAAATCCTTGAATTGCACCTCTTTACTCGTAAGTTTGTGTGTACCAATCACGATATCTACTTTACCATCTTTTATTCCTTCAAGTACCTGTCTTGTTGCGGCAGCACCTCTTGCACGGCTCAGATATTGTACGTTACATGGGAAATCCTTCAGTCGCTCTTTGAATGTGAGGTAATGTTGGTAGGCAAGAACGGTTGTTGGAACAAGTACCGCAACCTGTTTGCCGTCGGTGGCAGCTTTGAATGCTGCACGTATGGCTACTTCGGTCTTTCCAAAGCCTACATCACCACATATAAGACGATCCATAGGACGTTTGCGTTCCATGTCTTTCTTTACATCGCTTGTCGCTTTCTGTTGATCGGGTGTGTCTTCATAGATAAAACTTGCTTCAAGCTCGTTCTGCAGGTAACTGTCGGGTGAGAAAGCAAAGCCTTCTTCTTTGTATCGTTGTGAGTATAACTTGATGAGGTCTCGTGCAATATCTTTTATTTTACTCTTTGTACGCTCCTTCATTCTTTCCCATGCACCGGTTCCAAGTTTATTTACAGCCGGAGCATCACCCTCCTTGCCCTGATATTTTGAAATCTTGTGCAGGTTATGTATGGATACAAAAACAACATCGTCGTTCTTGTATATGAGTTTTATTGCTTCTTGTGTTGAGCCTCCGCTTGGTATGCGTACGAGTCCACCGAATTTTCCTATACCATGGTCAATGTGCACAATGTAATCTCCTGTCCTGAATTCTTTCAATTCTTTCAAGGTCAATGCGATTTTTCCACTGCGTGCACGGTCGCTTCTAAGCCTGAAATTATGGAAGCGTCCGAACAACTGATGATCGGTGAAAAGGAGCATTTTTAATGTGTTGTCGCAAAAACCGGCATGAATCGTATGCCCGATGGGTGTGAATGGGATATCGTCTTCCCTCTCCTCGAATATGGCTTTCAGTCGTTTGGCTTGTTGTAAGTCATCGGTAAGGAATAGCACTTTGAACCCTTGTTCTATGTATTTCTTTAAATTCTGGCTCACAAGCTCAAAGTCCTTGTGGAAAAGCGGTTGGGGCTGTGTATCGAATTTTACCTTTGTGCCGGTTTCATCTCTTGTTGTCCGCAACTCCCAATGTCTTGCTTTTTTGATAAAGTTGTCCAGTTCATCTGCAGTCATGAGTTCCGGCATTTCGGGCAGGTCTTTATCTGAGAGCTTTGCCTGCAAGGTGAAACCTTCATTGCGAAGTTTTTCCATGCATCCTTTTACAAAAGCAAAGTCCTTTGTAAGTACAATAGTGCTTTTGGGCAGGAACTGTGTTACGGGTACATTCTCATTTCCTGAAATCTTGGGGACTATGGCAATTTCATCAACTCGTTCACGCGACAACTGTGTCTCCACCTCGAATGTCCTGATGCTTTCAACCTCGTCTCCAAAGAAGTCAATTCTGTAAGGATATTCCGATGAAAAGGAGAAAATATCTATCAAGCTACCTCTTACTGCGAACTCTCCCGGCTCGTAAACGTATGTTACTTCCTTGAACTTTAGTTTTGCGAGTTGTTTCTCAATTTTCTCGCGGCTGATGTTGTCACCGGTAGCTATGTTGATTGTGCATTTTTCAAGGTCGTCCTGCGATGCGACCTTTTCGGCAATAGCATCGGGGTATGTTACAATTACAACTCCCTCTTTGCGTTTGCGGCTTGCAAGGCGGCTTATAACCTCTGTTCGCAGAATTCGGCTGGCATCATCTTCTTGTCCATACTTCATGGCACGGCGGAACGATGATGGAAAAAAGAGAATGTTTTCGCTGTTGCAAATCTGCATCATGTCGTGGTAGAAATATCCGGCCTCATCGGCATCGTTCATTATAGCCATGAATGTCTGTTGTGGCACTCTCTCCATGAGTCCGCCAACAATCATGGCTGCACTACTGCCATGTAAACCCTCGAGAAAAACATTTTTGTTATTCTCTTCATTGATTTTTAAAAGTGCCTCAACACCAGGGTGTGACGCATAAAAATGCTGTATCTCTTTTGTCTCCATGTTCTCTTCTCAGGAATCTCTGTCACCATCATGCAAAATTAGTTATTTTATTCGATTTTTCGTTTCTTCACGTTCATATCTCTCTGTTTTTATATTTAAAATTTATTAAAATAGTTATTGATAATATTATTGTTGTATATTTGTATTTTGTAGTAAGTATTGGGTAAAAGCCTGGATATATGAACGAGAAATATAGTTTTTGCATCGAGATGAAGGTTCGTGATTACGAATGTGATATACAGGGTGTTGTGAATAATGCCAATTATCAGCATTATCTGGAGCATGCCCGTCATGAATTCCTTGAGTCTATTGGTGGTAGTTTTTCACAGCTTCACAATCAAGGGATTGATCCTATGGTCTCAAAGATAACACTTGAATACAAACGTCCGTTGCGTGGTGGTGATAAATTTGTTGTGGGGGTAAACATGTTGCGTAAGGGTGCAAAACTTGTCTTTCTTCAAGATATATACAATCTTGACGGTGATGCTTTAGCGGTAAAAGGGGAGGTTGATGTTGTATGTCTTAAAGATGGCCGTTTGACACGTGGTGAAGTTTTTGACGAGATGTTTAAGGAATATTTCACTAAAAACAACGAATGATTATGGAAGTGGTATTGAGTCTGGTTACAATAGGAATCATCTATTCTGTGGTGTCCCTTGTGAAGAGTCTTGCTTCTAAAAATCCGGGAGTTGATGCAAGACCTATGATAACAGAGGTGTTCCCTGAGATAAAAAACTATGAACAGCCTCCCGTTCATAATGATTTGCCTGCATCGCGAAAAGAAAGAGTGGCAATAAAACCTTCACCTCAGGCAAAGCCGGTAGAAAAACCTGCCGAGAAGCCGGTTGTTGAAGAGGTAAAATGCAAGAAATTTGCCATAAGTGGTAAGGCTGATGCAAAACGGGCGTTTGTCTATTCCGAGATATTTAACAGAAAGTATTGAAAACAAAATAAATGCGATATGAGTTACAGAATATTGACACCGCAAGAAGCGGCATGCTACATCAATAACGGTGATGGCGTTGGTATAAGTGGCTTTACTTTGTCGGGAACTCCAAAGGCTGTTCTTCCCGAGGTGGCAAAGCGTGCCGAGGAGGCACATGAGGCAGGCAAGCCATTTAAAATAAATCTTTATTCGGGTGCCTCAACTGGTGATACCATTGATGGAGTGTTGGCTCGTGCCAAGGCACTGAACTTCCGTGCTCCTTTTATTTCGAATCCAACAGTCAGACAGGCTATCAATGATAAGGAACTTATATACACCGACCTCCACCTCTCGCTTATGGCACAGGATTTGCGTTACGGCTATCTTGGCAAAGTAGATGTGGCTATTCTTGAAGCAATAGATATAACTCCCGATGGCAAGGTTTATTTGACAACAGCAGGTGGAATTGGACAGACAGTTGCAAATCTTGCCGACAGAATTATCATAGAACGCAATATATATCACCATACAATGGGTTTGCATGATGTGTATGAACCTCTTGATCCGCCTTATCGCAGGGAAATCCCGATATATAATGCTGCCGACAGAATTGGCAAACCATATGTTCAGGTTGATCCAAAGAAGGTTGTCGGAATTGTTGAAGTTTGTACACCTAACGAGCAGGTGGTTTTCAAGGAGCTTGATCCTGTAACACGCAAAATAGGTGAGAATGTTGTTGATTTTATATTGAATGATATTAAACGTGGTATAATACCAGCAACAGGTCTGCCAATCCAAAGTGGTATTGGTAATGTGGGTAATGCAGTGCTTAAGGCTCTTGAAAACTGCAATGAATTGCCTTCGCTTGATTTATACTCCGAGGTTCTTCAGGATTCGGTTATTGAACTTATGGAAGCTGGTCGTGTGAAAGTGGGTAGTACATGCTCTTTGTCACTCAGTCAGGAATGTTTGTTGCACGTCTATGATAATATAGATTTCTTCCGCGACAAGTTGATATTGCGTCCATCGGAGATATCAAATCATCCCGAAGTTATCCGTCGTTTGGGTGTTATTGCAATGAATACGGCTATAGCTGTCGATTTGTATGGTTGCGTAAACTCTTCACATATTTGTGGAACACGTCTTATGAATGGAATTGGCGGTTCGGGCGATTTTGCACGCAATGCTTATATCTCAATATTTACCTGCCCGTCAATCCAGAAGGGCGGTGCAATCAGTTCTATTGTACCAATGGTGACACATGCCGACCACACTGAACACGATGTTCGTGTTGTTGTGACAGAATGGGGTGTTGCCGACCTGCGTGGAAAAGGTCCTGATGAACGTGCAAGGTTGCTGGTTGAAAATTGTGCTCATCCGGAATACAGAAACTTTTTGTGGGATTACCTTAAGATATCCAAGAAAGGACATGTATCGCACAATATTGAGGCTGCTCACGCTATGCATGCAGCCTATGAGCGTGTTGGTGATATGAGAAAAGTTGATTGGAGTAAATTTGTATGAACAGAAAGAAATTAGTTACAGAGATGGGGCGTATCAGTCGCGATGATTTTCATCGTGCCAATAAACTTCCTCTTGTTGTTGTTCTTGACAATGTACGCAGTTTGCATAATGTTGGTTCTGTATTCCGTACAAGTGATGCTTTCCGTGTAGAGCGTGTTCTGCTTTGTGGAATAACAGCAACTCCGCCTCAGCCCGAAATACATAAAACGGCACTTGGAGCCGAGGACGTTGTTGAATGGAAATATTATGCATCAACAACGGATGCTGTAGATGAACTTCGCTCAAACGGCTATAGTATTTTTTCAATAGAGCAGTGCGACGGCAGTATTGCTTTGCAGGATTTTGTCACAGAGCCGGGTAAGTGTTATGCTGTAATACTTGGTAATGAGGTTAAGGGCGTTCAGCAGTCGGTGGTGGATATGTCTGACGGTGCAATAGAAATACCGCAGTTTGGAACTAAACATTCACTGAATGTATCTGTTACAGCCGGAATGGTTATATGGGAGTTTGCCAAGAAATTAGGTTGGGTATAGCGGGATAACTGTAATTGATCTTGATTTTAGGCATGTTTTTAGTTATAAATAAGTATAGTCTCCAATTAGATAAAAGAGTAGTTTTGCCAAGATTTTCCGGGTGTGAACTTGTGCAGGTGTGATAAATTAAATAATTTGTATGAAGGAATTTTTTAAAGTGTTGAGGCGATTTGTGCCACCATATAAAAAGTATCTCATATTGTCGCTGGTGTTTACTTTCTTGTCGGCGATATTGAATGTCTTTTCGTTCATGGTAATTATACCAATATTGCAGATACTCTTTAAGGTTACCGACACTTCGGGTGTCAATTTTATAGAATGGAGTACAATGCATTCGGGTAACATGAAAGATGTATTGCTGAACAACGCCACATATTTCCTCAACGAGTTCTCGGCAGAGCATGGTGCCTCCTTGGTCTTGTTGCTGTTGGGTGTTTTCCTTGTAGTGATGACTTTGTTCAAGACCGCATGTTACTTTGGTTCCTCGGCTGCAATAATTCCTCTTAGAACAGGTATCGTACGTGACATCCGTACAAAATTGTATGACAAGGTGGTGAGCCTTCCTATAGGTTTCTTTTCAAAAGAACGTAAGGGTGATATAATTGCCCGCATGACAGGTGATGTGGTTGAGGTGGAGAATTCCATTGTCACCTCGCTCGACATGCTTATAAAGAATCCTATATTTATTATCATCTATTTTGGAACGATGATTTATATCAGTTGGGAACTTACACTCTTTACCATTTGTGTTATTCCGGGACTTGGTTGGATAATGGGTACTGTAGGCCGTAAACTTAAGGCAAAATCACTTGTTGCACAGCAGAAACTCGGAGATACGACATCGCAGCTGGAAGAGACGCTCGGCGGGTTGCGTATTATCAAGGCTTTTATTGCCGAAAAGAAGATGTCGGCACGTTTTATGAAGTGCAGTAACGAGTTGCGTGCTGCCATAATGCGTGTTACTACACGTCAGGCTGCGGCACATCCAATGAGTGAGTTTCTTGGCACATGTGTTATTGTCATAGTTCTGTGGTTCGGAGGAACATTGATTCTTGGTGACAGTTCACCCATTTCGGCAGCATCGTTTATCTATTACCTTACAATTCTGTATAGTATTATCAATCCATTAAAAGAGTTGTCAAGAGCTTCTTATAATATACCACGTGGTTTGGCATCTATGGAACGTATTGATGCTATACTTGAGGCTGAGAATCCTATAACAGATGGTGCTGATAGCAAGGAAATTGAGAAACTGAACGATTGTATTGAGTATAAGAATCTTACATTCTCGTACGATGGCGAACGCGACGTTCTCAAGAATATCAACCTAAAGATTGAAAAGGGTAAAACCGTGGCTCTTGTGGGCCAGTCGGGTAGTGGAAAATCGACAATGGTTGATCTTATTCCACGTTTCTATGATGTTGAAAATGGTGAGATAACCATTGACGGTATAAACATTAAGGAGTTGAAAGTAAAATCTTTGCGTGGGCTTATTGGCAACGTGAATCAAGAGGCGATACTCTTCAACGATACTTTCTACAATAACATAACCTTTGGTGTTGAGAATGCTACAATGGAGCAAGTAATTGAGGCCGCAAAGATTGCCAATGCCCATGACTTTATAATGGCCACAGAAGAGGGCTATAATACAAATGTCGGTGACCGTGGCTGTCGTCTGTCAGGTGGTCAGCGTCAGCGTATAAGTATCGCTCGTGCAATATTGAAGAATCCTCCTATACTTATTCTTGACGAGGCAACCTCGGCTCTTGATACCGAGAGCGAGCGTCTTGTGCAGGAGGCTCTTGAGCGTTTGATGAAAACCCGTACAACAATAGCCATTGCTCATCGTCTTTCTACAATCAAGAATGCCGATGAGATTTGTGTCTTGCGTGATGGCGAGATTGTTGAGCGTGGTAAGCATGAGGAACTGTTGAAACTTGATGGAGTATATAAACGTCTTAATGACATGCAGTCGCTTTAATTTATTATGAGTATGAAGAGTATTGCGGTTTTTTGTGCAGCATCGGAATCAATAGATACACTATATGTTGATGCAGCTCATGAGGTGGGTGCTTTGCTTGGACGTTTAGGTGCAGAATTGGTATATGGCGGAGCAAGGTTCGGTTTAATGGAGGCTGTGGCCCGTTCTTCAAAAGATAATGGAGCTAAAGTTACAGGAGTTGTGCCTTATATCCTCGAAGAGCGTGAACGCGTGAGCTACCTTCTTGATGAAAAGATAAACTGTAATAATCTAAGTGACCGCAAGGATATAATGTTGCAACGTAGCGACCTGCTTGTTGCACTCCCCGGTGGAATAGGTACGCTTGACGAAATATTCCACATTCTTGCTGCGGCAACAATAGGATATCACAATAAGCGTGTTGTGCTTTATAATGTGAACGGTTTTTGGAACGGGCTTGTAAAGGTTATTGATGATATGGGCAAGGCTGGTTTTATAAGGAGCAACCTTGACAATATGTTGCTTGTTGTCGAAACATTGGCCGAGTTGGAAAGAGTGATAAATAAAAATTGATATATGGCGAAGATAATAGGTATAGGAGAGACTGTTTTTGATATACTTTTTAAGAATGGACAACCGGTAAAGGCTGTTCCCGGCGGTTCGGTTTATAATAGTATAATATCACTTGGACGCACCGGATGCGAAACAATGTTCATCAGCGAGGTGGGTGATGATAAAATAGGCGAGATTATTTTGAATCATTTATGCGACAGCGGTGTCGATGCCTCGGCTGTATGTTCCTTTACCGGAGGTAAATCGCCTTTGGCACTTGCATTCCTGAATGACAGGAACGATGCTGAATATATATTTTACAAGGATTATCCCAATAATCGTCTCGAGGTGGAATTCCCTAAAATTGAAAAAGGTGATATAGTACTATACGGTTCTTATTTTGTATTGAATCCTGTACTACGTTCAAAGACCAAGGCGTTTCTTGAGTATGCACACGAGAGTGGGGCATTGCTCTATTACGATGTAAACTTTCGCAAGAACCATGTAGGAGAGCGTATAAAACTAGCCGAAGCTCTTATAGAGAATCTTGAGTATGCCGATATTGTTCGTGGATCGGCCGATGACTTCAATTATCTGTATGAAATGACCGATGCCCAAAAGATTTATAATGAGAAGATAAGGTTCTACTCTTCTAATTTCATTTTTACAAGTGGTTCCGGAGATGTAAAACTTTTTACCAAAGAGGGTGAAACAACTTATCCGGTAAAGAAAGTTGATGTTGTCAGCACTGTTGGTGCAGGTGACAATTTTAATGCAGGTGTTCTTTTTGGTTTGCAACGTGCAGGAGTGGAGCGTGAAATGCTTTCATCGCTTTCGCAAGAAGAGTGGAATGGTATTGTGAATTGCGGCCTTGATTTCAGTGCCCATGCTTGTACACTGATTGAAAACTATGTTGATAAGGATTGGGCTGTGAATTATGCAAAAAGATGTGATATGTAATTTGTGAAATAAGTAATCAAACTATTGGAAAACATAATATTACTATGAAGAAATATATTTTTATGGCAATGGTAATTGCCCTTTGCAGTTGTGGTGGTCATAACCATGAACATGAGGCGACTCATGAACATAATCACATTCATGGTTTTACGGCATATACTCATAATATGGAGTTTTTCCTTCAGCACGAAGGTTTGGAGCTGGGTAAAAAGTCCTGCATTACACTCTATGTTACCAATCTTGACAATTTTAAGCCGGTAAAGGCCTCTACAGCTGAGGCTATATTGAAGTCTGGAGATAAGAGTGTCAGTATGACAGCAGAGGCAAAGCATGATGGTGTTTTCCATTTTGATTTTACACCAACTTTTGCCGGCAAATCACTCCTTTATATCAATGTGGCCGGTGAAAAGGCTCATTTTGATGTGAAGGTTAATTCTCATGTGCATGCGAACTGTTCAGGGCACTCCCACAATCATTCTCATGAACACAGCCATGTTCATGAAGCAGAACACTCACATGAACATAACCATGCAACTACAGAACATAAGCATGACCATTCTCATGGCGAGGAGGCTCATGCCCCACATCCGGGCCATGGTGTTGCTACTGATGGCAAGGAGGGTGATGTGGCTTTTTCAAAGGAGCAGAGCTGGAAAATTGATTTTGCAACAGCTGTTGCCGGAACAAGTTCTTACGGTGGCGAAGTGAAGGTTGTGGCACGTGCAGAGTCCCAGCCCGGTAATTTTACTACATTGGTTGCTACAACAAGCGGCAAAGTTTGCTATGCAGGTAATATTGTTGCCGGCAAGAGCGTCAGTGTCGATGAGCCTCTTTTCTATCTTGAAAGTGGTGACGTTACCGACAACGATGCTGCAGTTAAATATGCCGAAGCAGAGAGTAATTACTATGTGGCAAAATCGGATTTCGAGAGGAAAAAGCACCTTTTCATCGATAAGATTGTTTCAGAGAGGGAATATCAGGCTGCGGAGGCCTTGTATAAGCAGTCCGAGGCCCGTTTCCAGAGCATGCAACGCAGTTTTGGTGACGGCAAGGTTACTCTGCGTTCGTCCATGAACGGATATATATCGTCAATTCACGTTGCCAACGGTGATTATTTGCAACCAGGAACACCTCTTGCAACAATACAGTGTGATGGTGGCTTGAATATCGTTGCAGAACTTCCCGTCCGTTATGCTTCAATATTACATAATATTGATAATGTGAATGTGGAACTTGCAACAGGTGAGCTATTCTCTCTTGCCGAACTTGACGGTCGCGTACTTGCCGTAGGCAGTTCAGTAAATAACTGCAATATGATTCCGGTTACACTTTCTGTAAAAAAAATACCGGGTGTTGTTCCTGGAAGCATCATCACTCTTTATATGACATCGTCTCAGGGTGAGCAAAGTGTGGTTATTCCACGTACAGCCATTGTTGAGGAGATGGGTAATTTCTTTGTCTTTGTACAGAATAGTCCGATTTCGTTTGAGAAACGCAGTGTACAACTTGGCAGTACCGATGGCAAATTGGTCAAAGTAATCAGTGGAATACATGCCGGAGAACGTGTTGTTACAAAAGGTGGTATAGTACTGAAACTCTCTCAAGGTGCTGCGGCTCTTGATCCGCACGCAGGTCATGTACATTAAAAAGTCAAACCTATGCTGAATAGAATAATAAAATTTTCTTTAGATAACAGGCTGCTGATTCTTCTTGCAGTAGTACTTGTATCAATAGGCGGTATATATTCGGCCAAGAAGATTGAGGTCGATGTTTTCCCTGATCTTACAATGCCTACTGTGGTTATTCTTACCGATGCCTCAAATATGGCCCCCGAAGAGGTGGAGCGTCTTGTGACATTCCCTATAGAGACAGCAGTCAATGGTGCAACCAATGTCCGTCGTGTGCGTTCTTCTTCCTCACAAGGTTTTTCTTTTGTATGGGTGGAATTTGACTGGGGTATGGATATATATCGTGCAAGGCAGGTTATAAGCGAGAAAATGAGCCTTCTTGCAGGTGAGTTGCCCGAAGGCATTACTCCCATGCTTGCTCCCCAGTCAAGTGTGATGGGTGAGATAATGTTTATTGGTATGCAGGCCGACAGCACATCAATGATGGAACTGCGTACTCTTGCCGAATGGATAATAAAGCCTGCCATATTGGCTACAGGTGGTGTCTCTAACGTGACTATTATAGGTGGCGATTACAAACAGTATCATGTGCTTGCCGACCCTGTGAAAATGGAACTCTATGGTGTCACAATGGGTGAACTAGAGAGTGCTGTGGCTGCTATGAGCATGAATATCGGTGCCGGTGTTGTACGTGACTTTGGCAATGAGTATAATCTTCGTGGTATGGGCCGTACAAACGATGTCAAAGAACTTGGCAGTTCTTTGGTAAAGGTCAATGGTGATATGCTTGTACGTGTAGCCGATGTTGCCGAAGTGGTTGTAGCTCCGGCTGTAAAGCAGGGATATGCAGCACAGAACGGAGAACCTTCGATAATACTTTCCATCTCAAAGCAACCGGGTATCAATACATTGAGCGTTACACAGAATATTGAGAAGAATATCGAGAGTATAGCAAAGTCGTTGCCAGCCGATGTGGTTCTTGATACAAAAATTTTCCGTCAGGCCGACTATATACAAGCTTCGGTAAACAATGTCGGCAGTTCTCTTTTTGAGGGTGCTGTTTGTGTAATACTTGTATTATTCCTGTTCTTGACAAGTTTGCGTTCAACAGTAATATCCTTGTTGGCTATTCCTTTGTCATTGTTGGGAACGGTTATCGTTCTCTATTTCCTGGGAATGGATATAAATACTATGACTTTGGGAGGTATGTGTATTGCAATAGGTTCGTTGGTCGATGATGCCATTATTGATGTAGAGAATGTCTATAAACGATTACGCGAGAATCATGCGTTACCAAAGGAACAACGCCAGTCGGCATACAAGATTGTTTTTGATGCCTCTTCCGAGATTCGTGCCTCAATCATACACGCGACCCTTATAATAATGGTTACCTTTATGCCACTCTTCTTCCTGAGTGGTCTTGAGGGACGTATGCTCAAGCCTCTTGGCATCGCTTATCTCATTGCTCTGTTGATGTCGCTGCTGGTTGCGATGACGGTTACTCCGTTGCTTTGCAAGATGATGCTCTCTGACGAGAAGTATCTCACCCGTAACGAAAAGAAAAGTTGGGTTGACAGATGGTTGCTCAAGAGATATGAAACTGCTCTCTCTTGGGCCCTGCAACACGCCAGAGTCATTGTTGGCTCATTGGTAGTGCTCTTTGTCGTTTGTCTTCTCCTTTTTGGAAATATGGGACGCAGTTTCTTGCCTGAATTCAATGAGAAGGCTTTGACAATATCGGCAGTATCTCGCCCCGGTGTATCTCTTGAAGAGAGTAATAAACTTGGTGCAGCCATAGAACGCGAGCTGTTGCTGATACCCGAGGTGGTGAGTACTGCACGTCGCACAGGCCGTGGTGAACTTGATGAACACTCACAGACATCCAACGGTGCAGAGATTGATGTAAACTTTGTGCTTGGTGACCGAAAGAAATCTGATTTCCTTGCCGAGGTACGTTCGCGTTTGGCAACAATCCCCGGCGTGGTGACATCGGTGGGACAACCCTTGGAACACCGCATCGACCACATGGTTTCGGGAACACAGGCCGATTTGGCCATCAAGATTTTTGGCCCTGACCTGAGTACGCTCTTCCGCAAGGGAACTGAGATAAAAGAACTCCTGAAAGTATTCCCCGAGGTGGTTGATGTCAATGTGGAGCAGCAGGTTGAAACACCGCAGTTGCAGATACGTGCCGACAGGGAAAAACTTGCTTACTATGGCATAACCATGAGTGAATTCAATGAGTTCGTGGAGTCAGCATTCCCCGGTAAAAAGGTTGGAAGTGTATATGAGGAGGAACGTAGTTTCGATCTTATCATTCGCCTTAATAAGGATTATACTGAGAGTGTCGATGGTGTGAAACGGGCTTTGATAGATACACCCAATGGCAAGGTGTCGCTTGATGATGTCGCGTCAATAGTTTCAGTAGGTGGCCCGGGCAGCATAAGCCGCGAGAATGTACAGCGTAAAGTTGTTGTTTCGGCAAATATCGCCAGCGGAGATGTTGCAGGAACAGTACAACGGGTAGAGGATTATCTTGAAGGGAATATGAATCTCGATGAAGGTTATCGTCTTGAGTATGGTGGGCAATTTGAGAGTGCCGAATCGGCTTCGCGGACCTTGTGGCTCACAACTGCTATTGCTGTGCTTGTAGTCTTTGTATTGTTGTATAGCGAGTTCAAGAGTACATCGCTTTCAGTTGTTGTCTTGTTGAATTTGCCGCTTGCTTTGATAGGTGGTGTCCTTGCAACATATTTTACATCGGCGGTAATGAGTATTCCTGCGATAATTGGTCTTATTACGCTCTTTGGTATTGCAACGCGTAACGGAATATTGCTCGTGTCACGTTACCAACATCTGCGTGCCGAGGGCATGGCACTTGACGAGGCTGTGATGCACGGCTCGCTCGACCGCCTGACACCAATCCTTATGACAGCCTTTACATCGGCCTTGGCTTTGGTGCCTATGATTATGAACGGCTCAGCATCGGGCAACGAGATACAAAGCCCCATGGCGGTGGTTGTTCTTGGCGGTCTGTTGTCATCTACGTTGCTTAACATCTTCGTGATACCTATAGTATATCGTTGGGTGGTAAAGAGAAGATTTGTCTGAATAAACAAAAAATCAGGTCTCACGGCCTGATTTTTTTTATGATAAACTGTGTGTGTGGATTATAAATCTCCCACAATATTGTAATACCTCCAATAAGGGTGTTCTTTATACACTCTTCTCGTTGCTTTGTATCAGAAACTTATTGCCATTGACAAACCGCCGGGTGCAGTACCAATGCTTAGTGAGGCGTTATGTTTCTTCTCCAAACGGTTAAGACGTGCTTTGTAAACACACAATGTCGGAATTCCGGCAAGGAAACTGAGTGTTCCTGAAACCATGGAAAAAACGCCGACACCAAATATAGCATCGTTTAATTCAAAAATGCCGCCAATGGTTGTTACAAATCCCGTAACGAGCAATGATGCACCGCCTACGGTAAGTCCAAGGCCGGTCTTGTATCCGGTACGGAATTTGAGATAATCCTCGCTCCTGTCCACGCCGTTAAGAGATGAGAAACAGGCCGCAGCACTGTATTTGTCGAGTTTGTTGCCATCTACATAGACTTTACTGCCACGAATGTCTATTGTCTTGTCAATAGCATCTGAAGAGAGTTCTTGTGCCATAGCATTTATGCCAATGAATGCTATTAACAATAAAAGAATGTGTCGTTTCATAGTATTTGGTGTTTGAAGATTATATCGTGTAATCTTGTGCAAAAATATCATTTCGGGTTAGAAGAAACAAACTATGATACAAAAAAATGCATATATCCCAATGTGAAGACAACTTACCGAAACATTAAAGTCGTTTACTTTTCACTTGTTTACAAAAGCAAAAAGTAAAGAGCCCGGTATAAATACCGAACCCTTTACCGATAAAATCATTATTAATCCGTTCAAAATCTTGGGTCAGATCATTGTTAGAGTCAGCAGGCGGAACCAAACGTTGAACTCTCCCAAATGTTGTCGCAGGTCGTCGTTACTCCCTTATGTCTGCACCCCACATCAGCTTCTCCTGCAGGTTGTGGATGAACGAGTGTCCCTGGTTGCGTATGATAAGCTGTCTGTAGCCGGCTTTCCTTACCGTGATTTCAGTCGCCTCGTTGCAGCTCTCGTTACGGCCGTCGATGGCAATGAGATAGTTGCTACTGCGGCTATATACTTTTATGCCGACAACAGTGTCGTCTCCTATAACCAACGGGCGAGCACTGAGACTGTGCGGTGCGATGGGGGTGAGAACCAGTACGTTCGCCTCGGGTGCGATGATGGGGCCTCCGACGCTGAGCGAGTAACCTGTTGAACCCGAGGGGGTGGCTACGATAAGTCCGTCGGCCTGGTATGTGATTTTGTCACTGCTGTTGAGAGTGGCTTCAATGGTCATCATTGATGATGAGTCGTGCTTCATTATTGCAATCTCATTCAGTGCAAAAGGGAAGTTCGTTAATTCTTCGCCGTGTGTGACTGCTTCGATGAGACTTCTGTATTCAATCTCATACTCGTTGTTGTGTATCTTTTCAAGAACAGAATCAATATCTTTGTTTGATGTTGTTGTGAGAAAACCTAAACGGCCGGCATTTATACCAAGGATGGGAATCTCTTTTTTGCCAATGCGGCTTGCTGTACGCAATAGAGTTCCGTCGCCGCCAAAACTGATGGCTACGTCGGCTGTGAAATTATTGTCTGTTATGATTTCATTTGGAGTGGGTACGGGAAAGTTTTCACTACATAGAAAGTCATAGAATGGTTTGTCTATGGCAAAAGAGTCACCATGTTTTACAATGGCATTAAACAACTGTTCTATGCTTTTTGACTTTTTTGTCTGGTGCTTGTTCCCGAATATGGCAAATTTCATAATACTCTCTTTTTGCATATTTTGTGTGCAAATTTAAGACAAATTATAATATGATTTTTTTTATTTATGCTAATTTTGCAAAAAATATATTCTACACTGCCTAAAAAGGTGTTATATGTTTTAGGCAAATTTTATTTTATGAAGACAAAGTTAAGTGTAAATATCAACAAAGTGGCTACTATCAGGAATGCCCGCGGTGGTAATAACCCCGACATTTTGAAGGTTGCTAAAGATTGTGAGTTATTTGGTGCAGATGGTATTACAGTGCATCCACGTCCTGACGAAAGACATATTCGTTATGCCGATGTTCCTGCACTGAAAGCCATTGTACGTACTGAATTCAATATTGAGGGCTATCCGTCGAAGGAGTTTCTTGACCTTGTGTTGAGAGTGCGTCCAGCTCAGGTAACACTTGTGCCGGACAAACCAACTCAGTTGACATCGGACAGCGGTTGGGATACCGTTGCTGAGCAGGAGTTCTTAAAGGATATTCTTACCGACATACGTAATGCCGGAATTCGTAGCTCGTTATTCATAGATGCTGATGTGCGTATGGCGGAATATGCGGCAAAGGCAGGTGCCGACAGAGTGGAACTTTATACCGGTCCTTATGCTCACAATTATGCAATTGACCGCGAAAAGGCAGTTGCTCCATTTTATGAGACGGCAAAATTTGTCAAGCAGTCGGGCTTGGGCCTGAATGCCGGTCATGATTTGAGCCTTGAGAATTTGAAATATTTTACCGATGTCATTCCTTGGGTTGATGAGGTCTCAATAGGTCATGCACTTATTTGTGATGCTCTTTATTTGGGGCTTGAGGCAACTATTGCCGCATATCAAAAATGTTTGATAAAATAATAATTAAATAAACTATGATTTCACTTACAGTAGTAGCGGATACAATTGTATCGGATGTAATGTCACTGACAGAGGTGGCTGAACCAGTTCAGGAGGGTATCAATATTCTTGAGTTGGCAATGAAAGGTGGTTGGATTATGATTATTCTTGCCTTGCTTTCAATTTTTGGTATTTATGTTTTTATCGAGCGTTTTTCGGTGTTACGTAAGGCAATGAAGAAGAATCCTTATCTTCTTGATAGAATCCATGACAATATTATGGATAATGATGCAAAGTCGGCAATTAACTATTGCAATAAATTGAATACACCTGTTTCACGTATATTGGCAAAGGGTATTAAGGATTATAATCTTGACATTGTTTCAATACGTCAGGCTCTCGATAACAATGCCGGTCTTGAGATTGCAAAATTGGAGAAGGGGCTTCCTGTCTTGTCAACTATTGCTGCTGTTGCTCCCATGCTTGGTTTCTTGGGTACTGTGACAGGTATGGTTCAGGCGTTCTGGCAAATGGCAAATGCGGGAAACAATATTGATGTTACATTGCTCTCAAGTGGTATCTATGAGGCTATGGTAACAACTGTTGGTGGTCTTGTCGTTGGTATTATTGCCATTTTTGCATACAACTATCTCGTTACTCAAGTTGATAAGGTGCAGAATCTTATGGAGGCTGATATCATCACCTATATTGAGATTGTAAACGAGAGCAAGGAAGCTAAGAAAGAGGCTGCTGTAAAAACTCAATCAGCAGGCACTGTTGAATAAGAAATTGCTGTTATGATTAAAAGAAAGACAAAGGCAATAGATGTTTTTTCAATGTCGTCAATGACCGACATTATATTCCTATTGCTAATATTCTTTATGATAACCTCTACAATGGTTACTCCAAATGCCATTAAGGTGTTGTTGCCACAAGGCAAGGAACAGACTCAGGCGAAACCTATGGCACGTATCATTATAGACAAGGATTTGAACTACTATGCAGCATGGGGCCGCGGTGATGAAATGCCTGTTACCGAAGAGGAACTCACTCCATTCCTGCTTGATTGTCGTGAAAAGGATTCCGAGATGTATGTTGCATTGTATGCCGACGAGACAATTCCATATAGAGAGATTGTCAAGGTACTTAATATCGCAAACGAGAATGAGTTTAAGATGGTGTTGGCAACACGCCGTCCCGATAAAAAGTGATGAAAGAGATTTCTAAGGATAAAATAATAGGTATAGTTGGTACGGTGGTGTTTCATGCCCTCGTACTGCTGTTGCTTTATTTCTTGGTAATGTCAAAACCTCCGCAGGAGCCCGAAGCCGGTTTGGCTGTTGTTATGGGCGAAGAGTACAACATGACGGAGGTTGAGATTCTCAAGCCCGAGCCTACTCCTGCTCCAAAACCAATGCCAAAACCTGTACAGCAGAAACCTGCACCAGAAAAGCCGATGATTACTCAAAAGAGTGAAAAGAGTATGGTGGTGGATTCTTTGCAGGCAAAAGAGAAAGAAGAGGCTTTGTTGGCCGAAAAACGTGAGGCAGAACGTAAACGTAAGGAGGAGGAGGCTATGGCAAAGGCTTCAAATCTCATGGCCAATGCTTTCGGCAAGGGTAGCGGCATGTCAAGAAAGAGTGATGAAAAATCAGATGAGGGAAGCAGTAAGGGGTCTCCCGAAAGCGGAATGGAGCAAGGTGCAACTGCTACATCGGGTATGGGTACTTATGACCTCGAAGGCCGTTCTTTGGGTGGTGACGGAAGGTTGCCTAAGCCTGTGTATAATGTACAGGAAGAGGGACGTGTGGTTGTTACTGTTACTGTTAATCCTGAAGGTAAAGTAATATCGGCGAATATAAACCGCCGTACAGGAACTACAAGTCTTGCTTTACGTAATGCGGCATTGAATGCTGCAAAATCGGCTGTATTCAATAGAATCAATGGTTTGAATAACCAGGAGGGAACAATTACATATTACTTCAAGTTGAGATGATTATGAAGAAGGTTTATCTATTTCTTGCCGACGGCTTTGAGACTGTAGAGGCGTTGGCTCCGGTAGATGTCATGCGACGTGCTGGTTTACAAGTAGTAACAGTATCTGTTATGGGGCGTCTTGATGTGCTCTCGGCACAAAATGTAAAGGTGCTTGCCGACGTTCTCTTTGAGGATGTGTGCTTGTGTGATGCCGATGCTCTTGTACTTCCCGGTGGTAGCGAAGGAACAGAAAATATGTCGGCTCACAAGGCTTTGTGTGAAAAGATTGTTGAGGCCGACAAAAAAGGTACTCTTGTTGCTGCTATATGTGCAGCTCCAATGGTTCTTGGACGTTTGGGACTTCTTCATGGCCGTAAGGCTACATGTTATCCCGGTTGTGAGGTAGATCTCAAAGGTGCCGACTATACCGCAGTTGCTGTGGAGGAGGACGGTAACATCATTACAGGCTGTGGTCCCGGTGTCTCTTTTGACTTTGGTTTTGCTATAGTAAACCGCTTCTGTGGCAGTGCTGTTGTTGAGACATTGCGTTCGCAGATGCAGTTTGGCAAGTGATTTTTCAATTTGTAAATAATGAAGAAATATATTATAATTGTTGCCGGTGGCAAAGGCATGCGTATGGGTGGCGAGATGCCCAAGCAGTTCCAATTGCTCGGTGACAAACCTGTTGTAATGGTTACTCTGGAGAGGCTTCATTTGATGGCTCCCGAAGTGGAACTTGTCATGGTGCTTCCTGCAGAACATTTTGAATTATGGAATGAACTCTGTGTCAAGTATGATTTTTCTGTACCCTTAAAGTTGGCCAAAGGTGGTTCAACACGTTTCCACTCGGTACAGAATGGTCTTGCTATGATTGAAGATTCTGATGAAGCCGTTGTTGGTGTGCACGATGGTGTTCGCCCGTTTGTGTCGCAGAGAGTTGTTGAGGATTGTTTTCGCGAGGCATGGATACATGGTGCAGCAATTCCCATGATTGACTTACAGGACAGTTTGCGTCACATCGTCGGCGTGAACGGTGTAACAGAGGTTGTACCACGAGATCGTTACCGTTTGGTGCAGACACCGCAGGTGTTTCGCCTGTCGTTGTTACGCAGGGCTTATGAACAGCGTTTTGTTGAGAGTTTTACCGATGATGCATCGGTTGTTGAGGCATTAGGCGAGAATGTTGCAGGTGTTGAGGGTAATCGTGAGAATATAAAATTGACAACTCCATTTGATTTGATGGTTGCCAAGACATTGTTGGAATGCTGGATACCACAACAAGAAATATAAAATATCTTCCCGGTGTTGGCGAGCAGCGTGCCACACTGTTGAACAGAGAATTGAATATACATTCTCTGTATGATTTGTTGTATTATTTCCCTTATAAATATATTGACCGTAGCAGGGTATTTAAGGTTGCTGAACTTGGCGGACATTTGCAGCATGTGCAGCTTGTAGGTGAGATACGCTCTTTTGAGGAGATGGGCGAGGGTGCTTCACGTCGTCTTGTTGGTCATTTTACCGATGGAACAGCCTTTGTAGATCTTGTATGGTTTCGCGGAATAAAGTTTGTGAAGAACAAACTGCAATTGAACAAGAAATATGTGGTGTTTGGCAAGCCTTCGATGTTCAACGGAAGAGTGAACATTGCTCATCCCGATGTCGATGATGCTTCAATGCTTCAACTCAACGAGATGGGGCTTCAGCCATATTACAATACCACTGAGAAAATGAAACGCAGTGGCTTGAATTCCAATGCCATGTTCAAACTTGTACAGAACCTTTTTCAGTTGCTTGATGGAAAATTGCCCGAGACACTTTCCCAGGAACTGATAACCAAACATGGTCTTATGCCACTTGATGAGGCTCTACGAGTGATACATTTTCCAAAGAATAACAAGGAGTTGCAGGCGGCACAGTATCGTCTTAAATTTGAGGAACTCTTCTATATTCAACTTAATATTCTTCACTATTCACGTGACAGACAAAAGAGATATGTTGGTCACCGTTTTTCAAAGGTGGGCGACATGTTCAACCGTTTTTATCACGAGAATCTCCCATTTGAGTTGACAGGGGCACAGAAACGTGTAATAAAGGAGATACGTCACGATGTCAACGGCAACTCCCAGATGAACCGTTTGTTGCAGGGCGATGTAGGTAGTGGAAAGACTCTTGTTGCTCTTCTGTCCATGCTGTTGGCTAAGGATAACGGTTATCAGGCTTGCATGCTTGTTCCCACAGAAATTCTGGCTGAACAGCATTGTGCAACGCTTAAACGTATGCTTGGTTCTTTGCCGGTAAGAGTGGAACTGTTGACAGGCAGTACCAAGCAGAAAGAGAGAAATGTTATTTTCCAGGATTTGGAAAGTGGGGCTATTGATATTCTTGTGGGTACTCATGCCATACTCGAGGATAATGTTGTTTTCTGCAACTTGGGCTTTGTGGTAATTGATGAACAGCATCGCTTTGGTGTGGTGCAACGAGCCAAAATGTGGGCAAAGAATAATATTCCGCCACATGTTCTTGTAATGACGGCAACTCCCATTCCGCGTACACTTGCCATGACACTTTATGGCGACCTTGACGTGTCGGTGATAGATGAATTGCCACCGGGACGCAAGCCTATAACGACAACGCATATCTTCCGTAACAGGACTGATAGCCTCTATACTTTTATACGCCGGCAGATAGATGAAGGTCGTCAAGCTTACGTCGTCTATCCGTTAATAAAGGAGAACGAGAAACTTGATCTCAAGAATCTTGAAGACGGCTACAATCAGTTGTGCAATATTTTCTGCGACTACAGGCTTAGCAAGCTGCATGGCAAGATGAAGCCAAAGGAGAAAGATGAGGAGATGAGGCGTTTTGCATCGGGGGAGACACAGATTCTGGTTTCAACTACGGTTATTGAGGTGGGTGTTGATGTGCCTAATGCTTCGGTAATGGTTATTGAGAATGCAGAGCGTTTTGGTTTGTCGCAGTTGCATCAGCTTCGCGGGCGTGTCGGTCGAGGTGCATCACAGTCTTATTGCGTGCTTGTTACAGAGTATAAGATTTCAGAGGATACGCGTAAACGCATGGAGATAATGACCGGCACGAATGACGGTTTTGAGATTGCCGAGGCCGACCTCAAATTGCGTGGTCCCGGAGACATGGAGGGAACACAGCAGAGTGGAATAGCCTTTGACCTTAAGATTGCCAACCTTGCACGTGATGAGCAACTCTTGCAATATGTACGTGAGGTCGCCCGTACCATTGTCGATGGCGATTCTGAGTGTAGCAATCCTGCAAACAGAATACTTTGGGAGCGTCTGCGTACAATAAAAAATATGCGTAACCGAAACTGGGGTGCAATATCTTAATGTTGCATTTGCTTGTTTTTCAATTCTTTTGCTTATATTCGCGAAAGATATTCAAAGAAAAACTTAACTATTCATATTTATGGAAAAAACTCTTATTCTTATCAAGCCTAATGCTATACAGCGTGGTTTGACCGGTGATATTGTAACTCGTTTTGAACGCAAGGGCCTTCGTATCGTGGGTATGAAGATGATGTTCATGACAGACGAACTTGTGAAGGAACACTATGCTCATCTGGTAGAGCGTCCATTCTTCCCATACCTGAAAGCCTCTATGCAGGCAGCTCCTCTAATCGCTTGTTGTCTCGAAGGTGCTGAGGCTGTTGAGACAGTACGTCTAATGGTTGGTGCGACAAATTCACGCAAGGCTCTTCCCGGAACTATCCGCGGCGATTTCTCAATGAGCGGTGAGCAGAATGTTGTACATGCATCGGACTCTGTTGAGAATGCTCTTGTTGAGATTGACCGTTTCTTCAAGCCCGAGGAGTTATTTGATTACAACTCTGCTATTACATGCTTTGAGTACGGTGGCGAAGAGAGCCAAAATTATAAATAATAGACCCAAAGTATGGTAATAGAGATTATATAAAAACAACAGTATTGAAAAACACAAATCATATATTTTTGTTGTTGGCATTTGTCTTGATTTTTTCGAATGTCAAGGCACAGGATTCCATATCCGATGCTGTAAACTTACAGTGTCGTCTGGGAACAATATCCCCCGCAGCACCAAGAAACATGTTGCTGAAAGAGGCCTATGTTGTTCCTGCAGCTCACATGTATCCTGAATGGAAGAATACCGGTGTACATTATACAATGGCACTTCCCGATTCGTTCCGCATAGACTTGCGTGGTTATGTGATGCCTACTACAAATACAAAGATTACCGATATATTCGGATATCGTCCACGTCGCCGCCGCGTGCATAACGGCCTTGATATCAAGGTGCAACGTGGTGATACTATATATGCTGCATTTGACGGCAAGGTACGTATCACGGCCTATCAGCGACGCGGTTACGGACACTATATCGTTATAAGGCATAACAATGGTATAGAAACATTGTATGCTCACCTTACAAAAAAACTTGTTTCTACAAATCAGGATGTAAAGGCAGGCGATCCAATTGGTCTTGGCGGTAACACAGGACGTAGTTCTGGAGCACACCTGCATTTTGAGACTCTTCTGCTTGGCAAGGCACTGAATCCGGCTTTTTTATTTGATTTCAAGAACCAGAAAACGACAGGCGATTCATATCTTTATCGCCGTCCCGGTTCCAAATATGTTGAGAATGGTAAGGTTAAGGTGGCTGGCCCGGAGCCAAAGTATCATAAGGTAAAGTCGGGTGAGACAATTGGTAAGATAGCCCGCAAGTATGGCGTTTCGCAGGCGACAATTTTTAAACTGAATAAACTGTCGCCAAGTTCGGTCATTCGTGTAGGACAGACAATAAGATATCAATAATGTTGCATATGTACTCTGCTTTTGTTTACAGCGTTGTTTGTGCAAGCCTTGAATAAGTTATTCGTGCTTATAAATAAAATAGGGTGACCATAGTCACCCTATTTTATTTATAGGTAATTTCACTGTTTTTATACCTCTTGTAATTCTAAAGAATATAGGAATTACAATTATCTGTTTTTGCTTTTCTTCTTGTCAAAGTTGGCAATGCGGGATATTGTCTTGGGGATGTCGGTGTTGTCCATCACGCCATGGAACTCGTCAGCCTCTTCACCTATGGCGAACAGCGGAACGAATGTTCCCGAATGGTTGCCACTTGCCCATGATATTGCGGCCTTGCGGTAGAGGTCGTATATAGCCTCCCAGGCAACTTTGTTCGCAAGTTCATGTGTTATTGTCACAGCCTCATCTGCAGGGTGTGAATCGCGTATATCCATGCCTGTATTTTCTTTTACGGTCTTGGCTATCTCACCCCATGTTGTCTCACCCTGTGCATGCAGTATCTCTTTTAGTACGTCAATGCTTACCTTTTGATGCTGTAGTTCCTTAAGGTTTAGGCTGTAGTCACCTTTGTAGCCAAGCACAAGGCCACCGGTTTCATGGTCGGCGGTGACAATGATGAGTGTCTCCTCCTTATGCTTCTTGTAGAACTCGTATGCAACCTCTATCGCAGCATTGAAGTCAAGTACTTCATGGAACACTGTCGCAACGTCGTCACTGTGTGATGCGTAGTCAATCTTGCCGCCTTCTACCATCATAAAGAATCCTTCTTTCTTCTTGTTATAAAGGAAGTCTATGCCGGCTTCGGTTATCTGTGCAAGGGTGAGGTCATCGCTTGTGCGGTCTATTGTATAAGGTATAACCTCGGCAACCTCTTTCTGGTATAGCATCATCTTCTTTGCCTCATCGGCTTTTGCCTGGTAGTCGCTGTATCCGCGTGCAATGGTGTAGCCGTTGTCGCGTGCCTTGTCATAGAGTTCTTTGCGTTGTGCATCGTTGCATTTGGCATCGCCACCTGCATAGAAATCATAATCGGCGGTAAGCATCCACTGTGCAATCTCATGGTAGTTGTTGCGGCTAATGTTATGTGCATAAAAAGCTCCGGGTGTAGCATGGTTTATGCATACAGTTGTTGCAATACCCACAGCCATACCGGCCTCTTTTGCCGCCCATGCAACGCTGTAGATGTCATTTCCTTCGGTATCGACACCAATACGGCCGTTCTTGGTTTTTGTTCCTGTAGCGAGGGCTGTACCCGATGCGGCAGAGTCTGTGACTCCGTTGCTTGCCGAATATGTGGTTACAAAGGCTGAGTGGGGGAATTGTGTGAAGCAGAGTTTCTGTGGTCTGCCAATTACTCCCTGAAGTTCACCAAGATACATCTCTGTACCCAGAACATGTGATGGGCCCATGCCGTCACCAATGAAATAGAATATGTATTTGGGATTACCACAAAATACGCTTGTTGCAACCAACAGCAGTACAAATACACCAAAAATGCGTTTCATCTTGTATCTCTTTTTAGAAAATAAACTTCATTAGGTCGTTGTATGTCGCAAGCACGAACAATCCCAATAGTATCAGCATGCCAACCATTTGTGCACGTTCAAGGAATTTGTCACTCGGTTGCTTGCCTGTAACAATTTCTGCAACAAGGAACAGGGCGTGGCCACCGTCGAGTGCAGGAACAGGGAGTATGTTCATGAATGCAAGGATTATGGAGAGGAATGCTGTCATAAGCCAGAATTCATGCCAATCCCATGTAGCGGGGAAAAGGCTGCCGATAGAGCCGAACATACCAACTGATTTCGCTCCGTCCGAGGTGAATACATACTGGAAATCGCTCACATATCCGCGTAGTACATCTAATCCGAATAGCACTCCTGCCGGGAACGATGCGAAGAAACCGTAATCGTTGTGTATTTCAGGGTAGTCGTTCATTGCCGGCATTACACCAAGTATGAATGAAGTATCTACAGTAGCTGTCAGGTTGACAAGGCTGTCACGCATCACAGTGATATCAAAAGTCTGTTTACCCTCTTTCTTTAAATCGGCTATGATGTTTCTGAAGTCGGTCCATGAATCAATATCCTTTCCGTCAAGTGTAATGATTTTGTCACCCTTTGTTACACCGGCCATATATGCAGCACTATTGGCTTCTACGCTATCTATGACGGGAAGAATTCTCTCGTGCATAAATATTTTAGGTTTATTCATGTTGAGAAGTCCCAAAGAGTCCGGTATTGTAATGACAACCTCTTTGCCGTCACGCATGACAGTCACCTTGCTCGCGTTGCATATCTCGCGGAATACATTGGTAGCACGTACTTTGTCGTGATAGAGTTTGTGTACATTAGCACCGTCCATCTTGACTATCATGTCGCCGTTTCGGAAACCAATATTTTTCGCGGTCTCGTTGAATACAAAACCGTTCTTCATTGAGTGAAGGTCGGTATGTGAGTCACCCCATGTAAAAAGCACCATTGCGTAGATGAGAATGGCAAGAATCAGATTGAACATTACACCGCCAATAATGATGAACAAACGTTGCCATGCCGGTTTTGAACGGTATTCCCAAGGCTCGGCAGGTTTCTGCATCTGCTCTTTGTCCATAGATTCGTCAATCATTCCGGCAATTTTGCAATAACCGCCAAGGGGTATCCAACCGATGCCGAACTCGGTGTCGCTATTCTTGGGTTTCCATTTGAAGAGCGAGAATTTCCAATCGAAGAAAAGGTAGAACTTGTCTACTTTTACTTTAAAGATTTTTGCAAATAAAAAATGTCCGAACTCATGAATAAGCACCAAAATACTGAGTGCAAGCATGAGTTGTAATGCACGTACTAAAAATATCTCCATATTATTTTATAAATTGTTTTACTTTATCCATTCTTCCACCATGCGTCTAACCTGCTTGTCGGTTTCAAGATAGTCGTCAAGAGTGGGCTTGAGTATATAATGTGCCTCGTTCATGGCACGCTCTATCAGGCGTGGCATATCGGTGAACTTGATACGGTCATTGAGGAACGCTGCTACACAAATTTCGTTTGCAGCATTTACCACACAAGGGATGTTACCGCCTCGGGCAAGTGCATCGTATGCATGACGCAGGTTGGGAAAGAGTTCCATGTTTGGCTCCTCAAATGTAAGTTCTCCTGTAGTTCTCCAGTCTATTCTTCCGAACGATGATGAGAGACGGCTGGGGTAGGTTAGGGCATACATGATAGGCAGTCTCATATCGGGTGTACCCAACTGTGCCTTTATCGCTCCGTCTTCAAACTGCACCATAGAGTGTATCACCGACTGTGGGTGTACTACAACCTCAATGTCGTTTGCTCCCACACCAAATAGCCATTTCGCCTCCATGACTTCAAAACCCTTGTTCATCATGGTTGCCGAATCTATGGTAATCTTTGCTCCCATGCTCCAGTTTGGATGCTTCAATGCTTGTTCCTTGGTTACATGTTCAAGTTGTTCCTTTGTGAATGTGCGGAACGGGCCACCCGATGCGGTGAGAATAAGTTTCTCAACCTTGTTATGCATTTCGCCTGCAAGGCATTGGAATATTGCCGAGTGTTCTGAGTCAACAGGCAGAATCGGGGTTTGGTACTCCATTGCAAGTGCATTGATAAGCTCGCCTGCCACAACCATTGTTTCCTTATTGGCAAGTGCAATGGCTTTGCCGGCCTTTATGGCATTGATTGTGGGTCTGAGTCCAGAGAATCCTACCATGGCTGTGACAACAACATCTATAGGACCGGCCTCTACAATCTGGCATATGGCCTCGTAGCCACCATAAACTTTGATGGGAAGGTCGGCGAGTGCCTCTTTAAGTTTTGGGTATTTTGTTTCATCGGCAATGACAACAGCCTCGGGCATGAATTTTCGTGCCTGTGCTATGAGTTCATCTACACGGCTGTTGGCGGTTATTGCATAGACTTCGAAACACTCGGGATGTTCCTCAACCACCTGCAATGTCTGTGTTCCGATAGAACCGGTTGAACCTAATATGGCTATCTGTCTTTTTTTCTTGGTTTCCATTATAGTAGTTTTTTCTTAAAAAGCAATGTATGTATTTGGGTCAAGTGGCTTTCCACGATGCCACAATTCAAGATGCAGGAAACGCCTTTTTCCTTCTTGCTCTTGTATCTCTCTTTTACCCAATGTTCCAATAACCTCGCCACCGCTCACCTTCTCACCTACACTTTTGAGCAGACGATAGCAATTGCGATATACCGAAATCATGTTCTCGCGGTGCTGAATGACAATGGTAAAGCCGTCGTTGGCAGTGTAGTCGCTCATGACAACTACGCCGTCATGTATGGCAAGGACACTCTCTCCAGGCAACTCGGCTATGTCAACACCAAAATGTCCGGAATTGATATCAAAGTGTCGGATGATGTCTCCGCGTGTGGGGCGGAACAGGTTCAGCTCCTGCAACTCAGATACATTGGTGGCTTGTGATGTCAGGTTGTATTTTTCCCTCTCTTCCCACTCTTTGGCAAATTCAGCCTCAAGGTCGGTTGTTTCAATTGACAGACTGTCGCGTGTAATGTGTTGTGGCAGGTTTGTTAATGTGTCAATGCGTATCTCACCGTTCATTATGGCCTTTATATTGGCAAGGTAGCGGTCCTGCTTTGCAACTTCATTGATTAGCGAATCTATTCTCAAATTATGACTTATGAGTTCCTGCTTTGCACTCTTGCTGATTAGCCCGGGGAAAAGGTTTCCTACAGGTGTGAAAACAACAATAAGGTACAGCACGCAAGCAACCAGCATGAATGAGACAAAGAGCGAGAGAATAACCCATAATGGTGAAATGTAGAAACCGAGTACATTCTCCAGTTTGTTCTCATTGTGTATCGTCAGGCGGTATTTGCGTAGCAGTCTGCTGCTGAAACTCTTTTCTTTCATGTGTAAACGGTTTATAGAGAAACAAGCCCTTCGGGCAGGTTGAAAACAATCTCTTTATTCTCGTGGTCGATACCTTCGATGAAATCCTCTATCGCAGGTATAAGTATCTCGTCCTTCTTGCCTTCGACAACGAAAAGGGTATTTATAGTGCTCTCATCTATATCTACAATTTCTCCCATCTCGCCATGTGTTATATCAATGGCTTTGAAACCGATGAAATAGCTCCATGTGAGTTCTTCGCTCTCTTCTACCCATTGGCGTGGAATGTAGGCATCGCGGTTGGTTAGATAACGTACAGCCTCGGCACTTTCCATTCTTTCCATTTTTACAATTATCGTATCGTGATTTTTTGGACGTACGTTCTCAAAAAAGAACGGAACGAGTATGCCGTCGATGTCGCATGCGACAAAGTTGCACTCGTCGCCAAGGGTGAAACCGTCGCTTTCAAGGGCAATTTCGCCCTTTGTGCCGTGTGGTTTCAGGAATTTTCCGTAATAGACAAATTGTTCTTTCTTAAGCATTTTATGAACGTGTTATCTTTGCACCAATACTATTCAGTCTCTCTTCGAGGTTCTGATAACCTCTGTCAATCTGCTCAATATTGTCGATGCGGCTCACTCCGTCAGCACTCATGGCTGCAATGAGCAGTGCAATACCGGCTCTGATGTCGGGCGAACTCATGGCACGGGGCTTTAGAGTGAACTGTCTGTCGTGACCAATAACTACTGCACGGTGAGGGTCGCAAAGAAGAATCTGTGCTCCCATGTCTATGAGCTTGTCAACAAAGAAGAGACGGCTCTCAAACATCTTTTGATGTATGAGTACGCTTCCCTTTGCCTGAATGGCTGTTACAAGCAGTACGCTCAAGAGGTCGGGAGTCAGTCCCGGCCATGGTGCATCGCTTATGTTCATGATAGAACCGTCGATGAATGACTCAATCTCATAGTGCTCTTGTGCAGGGATATAGATATCATCACCTCTTTGTTCGAACTTGATACCAAGACGGCGGAAACTCTCGGGGATGATTCCAAGATTCTCGAATGAGACATTCTTGATAGTAAGTTCACTCTTGGTCATGGCTGCCATACCAATGAAACTGCCAACCTCAATCATGTCGGGCAAAGCACGGTGTGTACACCCTGTGAGTTCCTTTACACCTTCAATGGTTATGAGGTTACTTGCTATGCCTGAGATTTTTGCACCCATCTTATTCAGCATACGGCATAATTGCTGTATGTAGGGTTCGCAGGCTGCGTTGTATATTGTAGTCTTGCCTTCGGCAAGTACAGCGGCCATGATGATGTTTGCTGTACCGGTAACCGAAGCCTCGTCGAGTAGCATTGAACAGCCTTTGAGGCCTTTTGCACTCATTTTATAGACTCTCTTTTCCATGTCGAAAGAGAATTCTGCACCGAGTTTTTGCAAACCTATAATGTGTGTGTCAAGACGGCGGCGGCCAATCTTGTCACCACCGGGCTCTGACATCGTGGCTTTGCCGAAACGGCCCAATAAAGGACCTATGAACATTACCGAACCCCTGAGGCGTGAGCAACCATTGATGTACTCTTCGCTGTCGATGTAGTCGAGGTTGATGTTGTTTGCCTGGAATGTAAAACAGCCCACTCCGTTGCGTGTCACAGAAACACCCATGTTCATCAACTGATTGATGAGATTGTTTACGTCGGCAATGTCGGGTATGTTTTCTATTGTGACTTTCTCGCTTGTTAGCAGTGTTGCACAAATCTCTTGCAATACCTCGTTCTTTGCACCCTGTGGGGTTATTGAACCGTGCAGGCTGTGTCCGCCTTCTATGATGAATGATGCCATAGTATTAGAATTTCTTCTTGAATGTTTTTTTGCCGTTATTGCGTTTAGCGTTGTTTCTTTGGTTGTGGTTTTGTAAACCTTGTCCGGTCTTGATTTCTTTGTCTGTGATGCTTATAGCACCGTTGGTGTATATACGCAGGTCTTCAAAGATTTTCTTGTCATCTACACCCTCCTTGTTCCATGCGATATAGTTTTTCTTCATTTGTATCGCAATGAGATTTACAAACTGCTCTTTCTCTTCTCCCTCTTCGAGAGTGCATGCGTGAGCAATCATCTCTTCAACGATTCTGCCATAGTGTCGGTTCTTGATTTCTCCGGTCTGGTAGGGAACACGCTGGGGTGGAACATGAAATTCTTCTTTCTTGATTACCTCATATGGGTAATCGATGTCAAGCGAAAAATCGGCCATGATGGCTAAGTGGTCCCACAACTTGCGTTCATAGTCGGGCAGGTTGCGAGTGTTTGGGAACATACTTCCCATAATTTGTATAATGGTTGTTGCACACTTTTGACGTTCTTCGCGGTTCTCTATAGTGAGTGCGTGATCAACCATCTTTTGTACAGAACGGCCATACTCAGGAAGAGCAAGTTTCTTCTGTTTGGTATTGTATTCCATCATAATCGTATGCAGTTTAATTGTTCTTTAACAGTTCTTTTGGTTTTGTAGCTACAAAATTCTTCAAGTAGAAAGGCTCAAAGTAGGCAATGTCCTCGAATTTCTCGTTGAACCATGCTCGTTCGGCAAGAGGCATCATGTTCTTAGCAAGCGGGTTGAGGAACCCGTCGAGAAAACGTGCATTGGGGTGTTTGATAATCTCCTTGCACTTGCCGGCACCGTTGCCAAAGAAATAGATGATGTTTTTGTCAAGCAGTTCCTTATAGCTCTCCTCGGTAACAACCTCTGCGTGTGTCTCTTTAATCACGTTCAAGGCTCTATCGTAAATGGTTGCATATACCTCGTTCCTGCGTGCATCAATCATGGGGCAAAGCAGTGCTTCTTCGGGGAGTTCTTCCTTGAAAAGTACGGGAACAGCCATAATGGCATGTGTTGGAATGGCAATCAAAGGAATATTTCTGCCGTAACATACGCCTTTTGCTGTAGATGATGCAATACGCAGGCTTGTGTATGAACCCGGTCCGCAACTGAGTGCAACAGCGTTTATTTTTGCTCCTTGATTGTCGGCATTCTGCAAAGCCTCTTCCACAAAAGGTGCAAGCACTTTTGCATGTGAACGCTCGTCGCGGTTTACTCTTTCAAAGAAAACGTGTCCGTCTTGGCTTAAAGCAACAGAACAGACATCTGTAGAAGCCTCAATATGAAGTATAATTGTTGTCATAATCTTGTTTTTAAAAACTCGCAGTTGTTCCTAATCTGCAATAAAGTGCAAAAATATAAATTTAAAATTATACTTGCTATTAAATAATATTTTTTAAGATAGTTTTTGTCGTTTTATTTGCAAAAAAAGTCCTCTGTTGAGGTTATTTCCAAATAAATGTATAATTTTGCGAATAAATGAAATTCGTTTATAATTGTTCAATCAGTAGTAGAAATGATATATTCAATGACAGGCTACGGCAAGTCCGTCGCTATTTTCCAGGATAAGAAAATATGTGTGGAGGTTCGTTCACTCAATGGTAAGGCAATGGATTTGTCAACTCGCGTGGCATCGCAATTTCGCAGCCATGAGATGGAGATTCGTTCGTTTGTTACAACCATGCTTGAACGTGGAAAAATAGATGTTTCTATTTGGGTAGAGCAGGGTGACAAGGTTGAGATGCCTTCAATCAATGTTGCGGTCATGCAAGGGTATCTGGAACAGATGTCGGCTGCATCGGAGAATTTGGGTATTAAACTGCCTGAAAATGTGCTTGAGGTGTTGTTGCGTATGCCCGAGGTTATTGCACGCAAAGAGGTTTATGAAGCAACAGATGATGAATGGAATATTGTTTTTGACTGCTTGAAGAAGGCCGTTGAAGAACTGCTTGAGTTCCGCCGTCAGGAGGGATTGGCATTGGCTGTAAAATTTCAGGAGAAGATTTCTAATATCTCACAGCTATTAGCGTCGGTAGAGCCGTTTGAGAAAGAACGTGTGGAAAAGATACGCACACGAATAAAAGATACGCTTGAAAAGTCTTTGGGTGTGGAATATGATAATAACAGGTTTGAGCAAGAGTTGATTTTTTATATCGAAAAACTCGATGTAAACGAGGAAAAACAGCGTCTTGCCAACCATCTTGAATATTTTATTTCAACAATGAACGATGAACGCGGTCAAGGTAAGAAACTCGGTTTCATAGCTCAGGAAATGGGTCGTGAAATAAATACTCTCGGCAGCAAGAGTAATCATGCCGAGATGCAGAATATTGTAGTGAAAATGAAAGACGAACTTGAGCAAATAAAAGAGCAGGTTCTTAATGTAATGTAAAGAATTATGAAAAAAGGAAAGGTCGTTATTTTTTCTGCTCCTTCGGGTTCAGGCAAGTCAACATTAGTCCATTTTTTGATGGAGCAGGATGCCTCTTTTGGTTTTTCTGTGTCGGCAACAAGCCGTCCACCACGTGGAGCGGAACAGCATGGTGTCGATTATTTCTTTTATACACCTGATGAGTTTCGTGCCAGAATTGCAGCTGATGAATTTGTGGAATATGAAGAGGTTTATCCCGGACGTTTCTATGGCACATTGAAATCTCAGGTGGAACAACAGCTTATGAGACAGAATATTCTTTTTGATGTTGATGTTAAAGGTGGTTGTAACCTAAAGAAGTATTATGGCGATAGAGCGTTGTTTATCTTTGTTCAGGCTCCATCGATTGAAGTGCTTCGCGAACGTCTTGTTCGTCGTGGCGATACCTCTATGGAGGAGATAGAGCGTCGTGTTAGCAAGGCTGAATATGAGATGACATTCTCAAAATTTGCCGATAGGGTAATCGTTAATGATGACCTTGTGAATGCGAAGAAAGAACTGATGACTGTTGTTGAGAAATTTCTTAATGAATAAACAGCGTGTTGTTATTTTTGGAGGCAGTTTCGACCCCATTCATGTAGGGCATGTGAATCTTGCTACGGAGGTTGTCCGTGCCGGTTTGGCTTCGGAAGTATGGTTTATGGTTTCTCCTCAGAATCCACATAAGAAGGATTCAGCATTGAGCGATGAGAATCTCCGTCTGCAGATGGTGCAACTAGCAATAGCAAAAAATGAATATTTCAAGGCTTGCGACTTTGAATTCAATCTTCCTCGTCCGTCATATACTTACAATACATTGTTGGAACTTGATAAACAGTATCCCGACAAAGAGTTTTTGTTGCTTGTAGGTGCCGATAATTGGGAAAAATTCGACAAATGGTATAATGGCGATGAGATTCTAAAGAAATACAGACTTATCGTTTATCCGCGTGGAAACGAAGAGCAACCGCAGCTTCCTCAGGGTGTCACATGGTTACCGGCAAAATTGTATAATGTCAGTTCTACAGAAATCCGTACCGCTGTTTTTGCAGGGGAAGATATTTCTGCTTTGGTAACTCCGGAGGTAAAAAACTTTATTGAGAGTAATAACTTATATAAATCTCTTTGATAGTCAACGATAAAAGATGTTGTTTGTATAAAAATGACCGATTTATAAATCGGTCATTTTCTTTTTGTCAAAAATCCCTTTAAATTTTATATATTATTTTTAATAAATATTGTTTATATCAAATTTGTTTTTTTATGTTTTTATAATATTTTTGTCACGATTAAGATATATTTAGCCTTGTTTAAGGCACATTTGTTATAAAAACTTATAGCTATGAAAAAAAGTCTATTGTTTGCATTGGCGGTCATTGTATTTACTTTTAGCACAGTTATTGCACAGGAAAAAACAGTGTTGAGTGCTCAAATTTATGGTTATCAAAGAGATATGGTGTATTTTGATTGTTTGCAGACACCTCTTATAGCACAGGAGTTCCATACAAATCCGGGCGAAGAACATATATATGGCTTCGAATGTGATAATTTGGTGTGCATGACAATCAATGGTCGTACAAGTGTCCTGCTGCAACCGGGTGATAGCTTGCATGTGAATGTAAACTACGACGGAAAGAACGTGAAAGTCGAGTATAGTGGAACAGAGCGTGCCGTGAATAATAATCGTCTGATGAAGAGCATAGAGAGTCTCAAACAAAGTTTGCGTTATAAAAAACAGCTTCTTGGTTGTGTCGCACTTGATATAAAACCGAAAACCCGTATAGATGATTCACGTATTCTTCTTGAAAAGGCAAAGGCTATTATAGATAGAAGCAAGGCGAGCGTTGAGGCAAAGAATTATGTTATGGCACTGATTGACTACGATGTATATATGTCATTCATGGAATATCCGGTAATGTATGCAAGTGTCAGAGGAGAAGAAGTGGAAAACCAGGGTATTGGTGATTATTGGAGCATTATGGATGGTTATGTAACTCGAACTGATACCGAATCGTTACTATGTCCTGAATATGCAAGCTTTCTTATGCGTTATTGTTTCTATATGAATGAAAAGGCAGCAAGAGAGGAGGGAAAAGAGTACAATATGCCTAAAATGATGGAGGATATGTACAAGGAATTGGCCTCATTCTACAGTGGTGAGCAAAGAGATGTATTGCTTTATACCTTGTTACGTAACTTTATAATGAATGGTCAGGAAGTAGAAAGAGCCGATATCCTTTATAAGGAGTACATTGAGAAATACAATAACAATAAATTCTATAGGAGCATTCTTGATATGCTTTTACAATAAAACAGTAAAAACTATATAATTGATAGATTTATGGGAAAATCTATTTTAAATCAAAAGTATCTATTCCGTGTTTCAATTACTGTGCTTCTGTTGCTGTGCAACATTCCCTATATGCAGGCACAGACTTCTAATAATTGGAAGGAGAAGCCGGTAACGTTGAGGGTGAGTAACCAACCTTTGGGGAAGGTTTTGGAGATGGTTGCCGAAGCCGCTGATGCAAAGATTACTTTACAAGAGGTTTCGTTGTGGAATATCAACAAGCGTACAAGCCTTGTCGTTAAAGAAAAGCCTCTTGATAAGGTTCTTGGAGAATTGATTGGCGATCAGGATGTAATAATCCGTTACGAAGGCGAAGGTCAAATTATAGTAGAACCTGATACTCAGGGAAAAGATTCCGCGGTTGAACTTTTTGTGTCGGGACAAGTCTTTGATAAAAGCACCGGTGAACCACTTATAAGTGCAACAGTCCTTATTACAGACGGTACAGGAAAGAGTCATGGTGCCAGAGGTTGCATGACTGACTTTGACGGAAAATTCAGTCTGCGTTTGAATAAGAAAGAGTCTATAAGTGTTTCTTATGTAGGATATGAAGCGGTTTCAAAGCAGATTGTTAAGAATGAAAACAATCTGGTCATAGAATTGAAACCAAGTGTCGAGTTTGACGAAGTTGTGGTGACCGGTATCAGCCGCCGAAGCAAGAATAGTTTTACCGGTAATTACGTTGAGGTCAAGGGTGATGATTTGAGAAAAATGAATCCAACAAGTATTCTCAAGGGTTTGCAGTTTTTTGATCCGAGTTTCAAGATTATAGAGAATAACAATACCGGTTCTGACCCAAATGCAGAACCTGATTTCCAGATACGTGGTGATCAGTCTTTAGGAAGCAAGTCCATGAATAGCATGGATTTGATGCTTGACAATGTGTCAAGTCGTCCTAATACTCCATTGTTCGTACTCGACGGATTTATAGTTCCTATGAGCCGAATTCTGGACCTTGATCCGGAGCGTGTCGAGAGTATCACCGTTTTGAAAGATGCTGCAGCAACGTCTGTTTATGGTTCACGTGCTGCAAATGGAGTTGTAGTCGTGGAGACAAAGGTTGCCCCTGATGGTGTGTTGTCTGTTTCATACAACGGAGCTATGACTGTGCAGACTCCTGATCTCACCGATTATAACATGATGGATGCTGCCACAAAACTTGATACTGAATGGAGAGCCGGTTTATATTCTCCAACAAATGCCGATCACATGAATCTTTACAACAGATATAGACGAAATGTGCTTGGCGGTGTAAATACCTATTGGCTTTCAAAACCGTTGCGTACAGCAATTCAGCATCGTCACTCGGCAAGTGTTGCCGGTGGTACAGATGTGTTCCGTTACAGTCTTGATATAAATGCTGCAATGCAACCGGGTGTAATGAAGGAGTCTGAAAACCAGACAAAGGGAGTGAATTTCAATATGACATACATGAAAGACAAATTCACCATGCGTGCAAATGTAAGTCTTTCTGAGTCGGACAGTAAGAATTCGCCCTATGGTTCATTCTCGCAATATACGAGATTAAATCCCTATTATATATCCGAGGATGCCAGTGGTAATCAGTTGAAAGTTCTTGACAACAATACTGTAAGTGGACAAAGTACAGTAATCATAAATCCTCTTTATGATGCAACTGTGGGTATTAAGAATACCACAAATAGCCTAAACATGACTACAAACCTAAGTTTGGAGTACATGATATTGAAGAATCTTCGTATTACAGAGCAACTCTCTTATTCAAGAGGTATGGCCGGAACTGACAGATTCCTTCCTGCAGACCATACAAGTTTTGAGCTTGAAGATGATCTTACACGAAAAGGTAGCTATTACAAGAGTACCGGTAACATGTCATCGTGGTCAAGTAACATGGGTTTGAATTACAATATTGTGTTAAAGAAACACCTTTTCAGTTTGTTCGGAAACTGGACTGTGAGTGAAGACAGGAACAATTATGTAAATCTCTCAGCGGTGGGTTATCCCGACCCTCATATGGATGACTTTATTTTTGGAAACAAGATGGAGACAAACATGAGTAATATTGGTAACGAGAATATCTCACGCTCCATAGGTTTGATAGGACAGTTCTCGTATAGCTATGATAATCGTTATTCGGTTGATTTTAATATGAGTGGCGAGGCTTCATCACGATATGCCAAGCATGAACTCGTTCCGTTCTGGTCGGTTGGAGGACGTTGGAATGCTCATAATGAGAAATGGCTTCAGGGATATCTTTCAAATCTTGTGTTCCGTGCAAGTTACGGTATTACCGGAGAGCAGAACTTCAGTCCATCCGATGCTATTGAGTATTATAGCTTCTCCGAGACAATGCGTCCTTATGGCTCATTCCCGGTTCTTGGAGCACTTCTAAGCGGTTTGAATAATGCTGATTTAGGCTGGGCAAAGACCCATAATACAAGTTTGTCTGTAGATTTCGGATTCTGGAAAAACCGTGTGAATGTTACCTTTAACTATTATGATAATATAACAAAGGAGTTGTTGACCAATTATGACCTTGCACCATCTACAGGTTATCCAACAATGGTTATGAATGCTGGTGAATTACAGAACAGGGGTTTTGATGCCACTCTGAATGTTATTGCCGTTCAGAATTTACGTAAACAGTTCTTCTGGACAATCAGTGCCAATGCGAACCATAACAAGAACAAGATTCGTAAACTCTCAGATTATCTCAAGAAGGTTAATGAGGAACAGATGAAGTCGGCCGAGGCACCATTGCCACAATATCGTGAGGGAGAATCTACAACAACTCTTTATGTTGTCCGCTCTCTTGGAGTTGATCCTGTGACAGGTAAAGAGGTTTACCTCAAACGTGACGGAACAAAAACATTTGTATGGAATGCCAACGACAAAGTTCCTGTAGGAGATACCAATCCAACCATTAGTGGTACTGTATCTACCAGCATAAACTGGAAAGATCTTTCATGTTCTCTTGGTTTTACATATAAGTACGGAGGTATAGTTTATAACCAGACACTTGTCGATAAGATAGAAAATCAGAATGTTGCGTATAACCTTGATAACCGTGCGGGAGAAGGTCGCTGGGAGGAACCGGGTGATGTAACCTCTTATGTAGGCTTTAGCCCTACTGGAGCCAATACTCCGGCAAGTACACGCTTTATAATGGATGACAATGAAATACGTTTTGCTACATTGAATGTTGGTTACAGATTCTCGGGAGATGATTTCAAGGCTCTGCGTTATGCAAAGATTGACGTGTTGGCTTTGAACTTCACTACAAACGATATTGCACGTATTTCACCAATCAAGATGGAACGTGGACTTGATTATCCGTTTGCCCGTTCTTATACATTGTCAATGTCAATTATGTTCAGATAACCATGATTTCTAAAGATATCAGAATATGAAAAAGATAATATATATACTTTTAATAGGTATCACAAGCATTTTCTCTTTTGCTTCATGTACTGAATGGCTGGATGTGACTCCTAATACAGATGTTCCGGCAAAAGAATTGTTCACCACAGAGAACGGTTTCAGGAGTGCTCTTGCCGGTCTTTACATCACAATGACAGAAGAGAATTCATATGGAAAGAATTTGAGTTTCGGTCTTATGGAACAACTTGCCCAGATGTATGACAAGTTGCCCGACGGAACTTCGGACCGTCGTAGCGTCTATATATATGATAGAGAGACCAGCGGTGCCTACAATACCAAAGGCGTGCTTGCAAATACATGGCAGGCACAGTATCATATAATTGCTAATGTCAATAATCTATTGAAATGGTGGGAACTTAATGGTGAAGTTGTGCTTGTGGATTCTACAACCCACAGTATGATACGTGGTGAAGCGTTAGCTTTGCGTGCATTCCTTCACTTTGACTTGTTGCGTGGCTGGGGTCCTATGGACTATGCCGGAAACGAAACAAACAGAGAGATGAAGTGTATTCCTTATCGCACGGTTGCCGACCACTCCAAACAGCCTTTGTTGCCAGCAAGGGAAGTAGTTGCTAATATAATCAAGGATCTTAAGGAGGCTCGTGAATACATGAGTTATGAAAAGAATCTTGATTTGGGCGACCGCACGAACAAGAGACACCTGCGTTTTAACTATCATGCAATAAATGCAATGTTGGCACGTGTTTACAATTATGCCGGCGAAAAGGATAGTGCTGCAATATATGCCAAGATGGTTATTGAAGAGTGTGGAATTGTTTTAGAAAGTGATAACAATAATGACCCGATACTCTCAAAGGAGGTTATCTGCGGCTTGAATATGTATGAATTGGAAGATAACCTGTCTGAATATTTTGCATTAGGTGAAAAGATAAATACCAAATATTATTTGAATATCTCCACCTTGAATTCTATATTCGAGAGTGTGGGTAGTGAGAGTGAAGATATGCGTGCCAAGGGTACTGCATTTCATAGAAGTACAGAACTGCAGAATGCAATATCATTGAAATATATTGAGAATGATAATGAGATAATCCCTCTTATACGCCTTCCCGAGATGTATTATATTGCTTGTGAGTCTGCAGCAGATGCTGATGAGGCTGCGGCCTATGTCAATGCAGTGCGAAACAAGAGAGGAATTTCCAAAGCAAAAGATGTTGTGTGCGATACCGAAGAGTTGTGTTTAGCAGCTCTGAACAAGGAGTATCGCAAGGAGTTCTATGGCGAAGGACAATATTTCTGGTTCCTCAAGACACATGGTGTTGTAGGCGTGTTGACACACTCTCCCGAGGTAACACTTGTGGAAGAAAACTTTATATTCCCATTGCCCGATGCCGAGGTTGAGTATGGTTGGACCGAAGAGAATGCGAGTGATGACGAAACTGTAGAAGATTAGTAAAAAAGCTGTAACCAGAGTAAAATATTATACATTGATTATATGAAAAAGCATATTCATTATATAATTTGGCTGTTGTCTCTTACATTTGTTTTTACAGCCTGTGAGAATCTTGAACCTGATTTTTTTGATGATGAGGCGAATGGAGCTTATTTCGATTATGAATATACAGCCGATTTTTCCAAGACACTCAATTTTGGTGATTATATAGTAGGTGACCCCGATACAGTTCCGGTAACCTTGAAAATAAAGTTGCTCGGATACCTTTTGGACGAAGCACGTACATTGTCTGTTAAGACAAAAGAGATTGAGGGGTATGAACCGGCTATTGTTTCTATTGATAATGTTGTATTCTCAAACAAGGAGTATGAGAAGCTGATAGAAGTCAAGGTAAAGCGTCCCGAGATAGAGGATTCTGTTTATGCAATATGTATATATCTTGACGGCAGTGGCGATATCGGTACCGGTATAAATGGTAAAACAGAGATCAACCTATATGTGACAGAGACATACGAAAAACCTGCGGTGTGGTATAGTCATGCCGACACATATTTGGGTGAGTGGAATAAGGAAAAACATATATTCCTTGCCAAACATACGGGCAACAACCAATTCTATTCAAACCTTTATGACAATGATTTGGGAATGCATATTTTTGATTCAGTTATAAATTTGAATGTTAGTGCAGTGAATGCGTTGCTTGCCAACGAACCGTCAGAACCAATAACCGTTGACCTGCCAATACTCAAAGAGAGTGAGTATCCCGATTATAAAAAACCATATTTCTGGCAGGAATACGAAGACTCTTTAGGTATTTATAGAGCAAATAAATTTTGCCGTTTTACAATGATGTTGGGTGGTTCTACCACAAAAGATATTGCAGCATTGTTTGCAAGTGATATGGCACGTCAGACGATGCAGGAGGAGTATAGTGAATTTCATAAGGATGATGTTCTTTATATGTTGGATAAATATTATGAATATGCATCAATGGGATATCCTATTTCGGAATACAAAGACCTATGCTGGATAGAACTGCAGAGTAGTATGAACTACAAAGTGAGAATTCCATATTGGTGGGAAGATCCAGCCAATCTTGGAACTGCTGATATTGTAAAAAAATATTTCGGTGAATACAAAGATGATAAATATCAGTTTATGCTCAAGACTATTCTTAAAGAGGATGGCGAAGAGAACTTTGTTGCAGCATCAATATTCCCGTTTGTATATGACAAGAATGGAAATATTTATAAATGGGACAATACTTCATTTGGTGCGAAACAGCTTTCGGGCGAAGAGCGTCTCAAGGAATGTTATCGTCTAATAAAGGCTGCGAACGATAAACGTCCCGGCTCAAGAAAGTTTGACATTCCAGATGTGGCACTTGACTAATCCAGAACAAAAATATCAACAAACACCAAAAATAATATGAAAAAGATATCATCACTATTGTTATTTGTTTTCCTATTTGTCGGTTGCTATGAGGATTTAGGTAATTATGATTATACATTGGATTCAATGAATGAGATATTGTCGGTTAAATTCTCGCCCGAAGTGGTGGTGACCGCCGATGGAAATGTAGTTGAGGTCCAGCAAGCGTTAGACGAGGAAAGCAGAATCCGTCGTGTTGAGGCTATAGTAGAGCAGACACTTGCCAAGAATCTTGACGATCTTGAGTTCTATTGGTACAGGTCATATACCAGCGACGATGGTAAACTTGTCAAGGATACAATACGCTCTAAAGGCTATCTGGAGTTTAATCTACCGGTTGGAAAAGCTATGTCGTACGATATCTTCTTGCAAATCTACGATACTACAACCGATTTGTCGCACTACGAATCATTCAAGGTCAATACACGTCCTATATTCAAGAACAGTCTATTTGTCTTGCATGGCAATGATGGCGAACGTAAAGTTGGTAATATTGAGGTTATTGGTAGTGAAACAAAGATATATACCGACGTGAAATCAGTCACTAATGATAATAACCATTATGAGAATGCATCAGGTTTGGGATATACCACTTTTATGGATATTCCCGAGGACTTGACAAAAATAGGTGTCACTAATACTTTGACTGTTTATAGTGGAAATGGAGAAACAAGGGCCTATAATCCTCATGGAATGACGGTTAAATATACATCGTCGCAAATGTTTAAGCCCGAAAGTATGAACTTTTCATACAAAAGGACTGTACAGACAGGCGACCCTTCTAATTATACCCAGTATAAGGTGGTTCTTACCGATAATGGTGAGGTGTATGTGGGAAATTATGTACATGCTCTATATAAACCCGGTTTGGCTTGTGAAAACGATCCCGATCTGCCACATCAGACCGATTACGAGATTACTGCGGCTACAATAACCCATAATCGTTTCTTGTTGTGGGATGCCAAGAATGGCCGTTTCTTATATGCATCAAAGAATGACCCCGGTTTTGCAATATATGAGGCAAATTCCATTAAGCCAGACAAAGTATCAAAAAGTCCGTTACTTGATGCACATGTCAATTTTGCCGAATTGCAGAAGTCACCAGTTGATATGACTGCAGTGATGGGCTATATCAATTATCGTGACAGTTATGATCAGCAGAACCCATATTTTATATTCAAGGACGAGAGTACAGGTGAGTACTATCGCTATGAGTTGCTTATGCAGAATATTGGTGATGGCAGTAAGGTGAAAAAGAGAAGTGGCAGTAGTGATGAAGATGAAGTGTTGGCGGCATATACGGTAGTTAGTGAAAAGAAACTGAGCGGTCTGACACCAACCGATATGTCAACCATAACATATAATGCTTGGTTCACAACTACAAATCTTTTCTTTGCCGAAGGCAACACTGTCTATCGCTATAATGTTTCAAATGGTGACAGATATGTTGTCTATGAAGCTCCGCAAGGTTATGACGTTACAAAGATAAAGTTCCGTACCGAGGAGAGTTCTACATTTAGTTCTGATCTTGGCTTGTATTTGGATATAGTGATGTTCAACGGAGCGAATGGAGCTATAGCCGAAATCAAATTTACAACCTCGGCCGATATTGATGATGATTTTGCACCCTTGTTCTACGATAAAGATAATGAAGGAAATTTGTGGGGTGAAATAAAAGATATTCAGTTCGTGTATGACTATATCTATAAGATGGTTTATTAAAAAACGGAATTATGAAGAAATTTACTTTATTGCTACTGCTTTTGGTCTTTTGTGTGACACATTCTGTTGCCCAGGCCGGTAATATAACTATAAAAGGAAAAATAGACGGAATAAAGAAAGGTCGTCTATATTTGCTTACACGTTCTTCGGAGGAGTGTATCGATACTTTGGGCTATTGCGACTTTAAAAACGGCAAGTTTGAACTTAATGCGGTAGCCGAAGAACCATTGGTTACCCAACTTGTTGTTGCCGGTTTTTCGGGTGGTTTTACATTGTTTGCTGAACCGGGAGTAACCTATAAGGCCAATCTTAGTGAGAGTGAAAGTTTTTATATAAACGGTGGTGAACTGAATGAAAACTATGTGGCACACATGAAGGTTTCCGACTCGTTACGTGTGGCTATTTCAGGATTGCAGGAACGCTATGATGCTTTGCGTTCTGCAAAGAAATTCCGTAGTGCAAGTTTGGTTAACGATACTTTGCGACGCGAACAGGAGTATTTGCGTAATATTACAAAGAATTTCCTTTCTGCTAATGATAACATTATCTCGGCATATACAATATATTCTAATATTGTTATGCGTGATGCAGGGCTCAAAGAGAGCCGTAGCATGTATGCCTCATTGGGCTCAGGAGCAAAGGCTACACAGTATGGCCGCCTGATAAAAGAACGTATCAGCCGTTTGGCAAAGACAGACGGTGGTGCCAAGGCTCCTGATTTTACCTTGCCCGATGTAAAAGGTAATCTTGTGACAATGAGTTCTGTTAAATCAAAAATAAAGATTATTGACTTCTGGGCGAGCTGGTGCGGTCCATGTCGTCTGAATAATCCGGCTTTGAGGAAACTTTATGATGAGTTTCACGAAAAGGGACTTGAGATTATAGGTGTTTCACTTGATACAGATAATGTTGCATGGGAGAAGGCCATAGAGAAAGATGGGCTTACATGGATAAATGTTTCATCGCTTAAAGGCTGGGAGTGTGAGATAGTGCGTCTTTACAATATAAAGGGAGTACCTTCTCTCTATATACTTGATGAAAACGATAATATTATAGCGACAGGGCTTCGTGATGAGCAACTGAAATCGTTCCTGCGAGAAAATCTTGAATAAAGAAACAAAAAAAAATATATACAATGAGAAAGTTATTTGTATTGACATTGCTTGCCATAGCTTCATTTGCTACGGCACAAGAAAAGAAATTCGTCATAAAGGGCGAAATGAGCAGCAGTGTTCTGTGTTATAGTAATGAGACTGTCAAGGAGGTTAGGCTTGAACAGATTATCGATGGGCAGATGGTGTTGCTTGCAACTTCTCCTGTCGAAGACAACAAGTTTACACTGGAGGGAACTGTTCCTGAAATGATGGGCCTGTACAACATTACAGGTTTTGATAACGGAGGAATTCAGGTGTTTCTTGAAGAGGGTGAAATAACTGTTGGCCCTTTTGATGCGGCATATCCTGTTGCTGCAAGGATTAGTGGAACTCCTTGTAATGATATCTATCAGGAATATCTTGATGTACATAATATATGTATTAAAGAGAGCAAGGAACGTATGAAGGTTACTAATGCAAAGATTCCTGCAGAGATAAAAGGTGATATGGAAGCAGAGTTGAAATTTACCTCTCCAACATTCTATGTCAATAACCTGCATTTCAAGGTTGCAATTATGGATTTTATATACAAGTATATTGATTCTCCTGTAATATTGTACATAATAAAATATGCCATGGTTCCAACCTTCACAACAGATGTTATTCAAGACTTTTTGGCTGCGGTGCCACAAGACTTGCATAAACAGGCAATCTATAAAGAACTTGTGAACGATATACGTGCGGCAAATCTTAAAGTTGGTGCCGAGGCCCCCGATATTAGTGGATGTACTCCTGAAGGTAAGGAACTTACTTTGTCCGACTTCAGGGGTAAGTACGTATTCATTGATTTTTGGGCAAGTTGGTGTGCTCCTTGTCGTCGTGAAATTCCATTCTTGAAACAAGCCCTTGCATACTCCGATAACAGTGAGAACCTTGTTGTTTTAAGCTATTCCATAGATAACAACATGGAAGATTGGGTCAATTGTATTACAAACAATAATCTTACACATAAGAATTGGGTACATATCTCAACACTCAAGGGTTGGGGTAGCGAGGGTGTGAAACTCTTTAGTGTAAAAGGCGTGCCGTTTACTGTACTTATAGATCCGGAAGGTAATGTCGTTGAGTTCAGCTTGCGAGGAGAAGAAATGGTTAAGAGACTTAAGGGAATTGTTGATGGTGTAAATAAATAAAAAGGGAAATAGTTATGCTACACAGATTATTATCTACAGTCATATTGCTTGTTGTATGCATTGCGGTCAATGCACAAGGTACATGTATTATAAGTGGTAATATAGCAGACTGCAGACTGAGTGACGGTAAGAAGATTAAGAATGTTTATCTTACACGTGTAGGTGATGCAGGCCGGCAGGTGAAAGTTGCAACAGCTAAGGTGAGCAAGGGTAAGTACACACTGAAATATGAACTTGCCCAGGATGAGCCGGTTCTCTTGTATTCCATAACCGGTTTTGGTGATGGAGTGGGAATAGAATTGTTTGTTGAGCCCGGTGAAGTAACCGTAACTACAGAGTCGGCTTTAAACCCTAACGAAAGTTTTGTCAGTGGTACACCGTCAAATGATACATATGCCGAATACAAAGCTATCCTAAGCAATAGAGAACATGAGGTTGCAAGAATGATTGCATCTCTTGAAGAGGAAAAAGGTAAGGTGTGGGTGGAAAGTGCCGAAGGACAAAGCACCATAAAGAGAATGGTTGCAAAAGAGAAAATAAAGACAGAGTCCATGTTGTTGAGATTCTTTATAGACCATAATGAATCTCCAATGACACCGCTTGAGGTAGAACGTGTATTATTGCCTAAACTCAGTGCAACTTATGCCGAACAGATGACAAAGGCAATATCAAGCTCTCTGCACAATCACCCCTATTACCATTCGTTCCGCAACAAAGTACTTGCAAGTAATATGAAAGTGGGCAATGAAGTGCCTGATATTGCACTTCCTTTGTTGAATGGCAACGTAAAACATCTGACAGATTTCCGTGGAAAATATGTGGTTCTTAATTTTTGGGCTAACGGTTGTAATAAGTCAAAAGAGATGTTCGGTGAGTTGCAGAATCTTTACGATGTTATAAAAGAAAAAAATAACGAGATTGTCATTATCAGTTTTGCATTGGAAAGTGATGCTATGGCATGGGAGAGTGGCATAAAAACCAACAATGCCGACCATGATGGCTGGATTCATGCTTGTGACATATTAGGAACTGAATCTCCAGCAGCTAAAATGTTTGCAGTGGAAAAGACACCCAAGATTGTTCTGATAGAGCCAGAGGGCCTTGCTGTATCACTTGATATGGATATTGATGAACTTGTTATTCGTGTTGAACAGATAATGTCGGGTGACCTTTACTATCTTGACCAGGAAAAATAAGAGCTTATAATCAAAATATTATATGAATATGGTGTTGTAATGACTTTATCATAATAATATCACAAAAAAATAGGGCTTGTTACGAGCCCTATTTTTTTTGTGATATTCAGTTTACTTTACAAGCATCTTCTTGCCGTTTACGATGTATATTCCGTTGGTCGCCTTATTGACAACTCGTCCTGTGAGGTCATATATAGTTTGTGTACCATTTTCAGCCTCAATAGAATCAATAGAGTTTTCATCATCACCATTGTCTTCTCCAATAGTCCATGTGTATGTACCCTCGCAATGTGCATTTTTGGCATGCCAAGTCTTCACTACATATCCTTCCACTATAGAATCCTCTGCAGCATGGTTAACAATAACGTCAGCCAAGTCCAATGTGTATTTGCCTTCTTCAGTGATAGGTGTTATCTCCCATTCATTAGCTTTGTTGTACACTGCATTTACAAGATATACAATCTTATTACTTATACCTGCATTTGCATCAAATGTCAGGGTGTATTCTTCTTTCTCACCTTTCAATTTTATCTCACGTGAAACCTGTTGCCAGTTTTCATCTTGATAAAGTTCTACGGTCTGGTTGAATTCTATGATAATTATGTCAATTTGATCAACCGGACCGGCCTCAGGTGTTACGCTTACAACATCCAATGG
>JAGCJL010000019.1 GCA_017647975.1 Bacteroidaceae bacterium
CTCTATATATCCATGTTCGATATCCTCTCCGAAAACAACATTTATAGTTCCCAGTCCCTCGAGATTAAGAACGATAGTACAATAAAGTCTTTCTTTTGTGATTTTACCCGTTAGGCTGACAGGCAATTCACCAAGTCCGGGACCTATGCATCCTTCAACACCTTCGCTGGCAGTAATTGCAATATTCTGTGTTGTTTCAAATTCTTTGATTCCGTTATTGTCTGTTACAGTGATATCGGTTACCACAATGTCTCCAACAGGTAGTTCATCCAATGCAAAGTTTCTAAGAGCAAGAGTGTATACTCCATTATTGTTCTCTACAATGATAGTTGTCTCTTGTGGTTCTGTTGCATTCTCTCCAATGGCAATTACAAGCTGGTCGGTGTAACTTCTTGTATAATCCTCCTCTTGTGTATCATTGTTCTCGGCAACTTTTCCAAATAAAATCTTTATTTGCATGCCGGCTAACTCAAAATCGATAGTACAACTTAATTTATCATTTTCAATCTTACCGCAAACCTTGACAAGAACCGTGTCTAACATAGGTCCAATCCAAGTCTCTCTGTTATCTCCGGCTGTTATGTCGATATATTGCTCTGTTTCAAATTCTTTCACATTATCGTTCTTTGTCATTACAATATCAGTAATGGCAATATTTCCGACATATGTTACCTCTTCGTTGTCTATAAGTGTAAACTTGTTCAAGTAGAGGGTATATGTGCTGTCTATCTTTTCAATAATGATAGTCTCTTCGCGTGCCGGTATTGTCTCTTGTCCAACCATTGTTGTAAGTTGGTCGGTGTACTCGATTACTTTTTCCTCTTCAATCTCAATGTCTTTTCCAAAAACAATATTTATGACTTCGCCAAGTTCATTTGTCAGGTCAAGGTCAAGAGTGAAATACAACTTTTCGTTTGTCATCTCACCTTTTATAGTCAGAGGAAGTTCTCCTAAGATTGAACCTTTCCAGTTTTCTTCCGTATTGCTTCCGTCAGTAATGGTAATATTCTGTGTTGTCTCAAATTCATTTATACCATCATTCTCGTTCATTGTAATATCTGTTACAACGATATTACCTACAGGCATTCTGTCTTCTCCGTCAACAAGGATAAAATCATTGAGCGACAATGTATATTTTTCATTGTTGTTTTCCACATTTATCGTCACCTCTTGTACGTATGTATCAGTTTCGTTTACCGTAACAACAAGAGTATCGGTATATGATGTAGCCTGTGCTATTGCTGTAGTTGTTGATAACGCAGTAAGAATTGTAAGTAGAATGTTTTTCATAATTATCATTCAAATATTTGTTGCATTAAAAAAGATATGAGAATCCCAATGTGCCATAAATAGGATAGAGAGGGAATGTCACACAGCTGTAATTTTTGGGAAATATTCCATTCAATCCCCATTGTAGATTTGCAAAAACAGCAAGGTGTTTGTATATTACATATTCACCACCGGCTTGCAATCCCCATTGAACCTTACGTATGTCGTTGCTGAAATCATAGGTGGCACTTGAAACGTCTGTTCTCTCTCCTGTAGGGTTCTGGTCGCGTATGTAACCTTCGTAGGCTTCACCGTTGAATTCTCCATGAAGCAGGAATGAAACGTATGCACCGGCAGAAAGTGTCCAACGCTCTCCAATGGTATATGTTGCCAAAACCGGAATAGACAGGTATATGTTTTCTACATGTGTCTTTACTTTTCCATACCATGAGCCCACGATTTTAGATCCATCAGGGTTATTCATCTCCATGTGATAGTTTTTGGTAGTGGCATCGGTGGTCATACCTTTAGTATCAAAACGAATTCCGAATCTTATTCCCCAATCGGTGTCTTTGAATCTCTTTTCGGCATCACCTTCAATCATGAAGTTAAGACCGGGGTTGAATCCATCAATACTGCGAATCTCCACAGGAAGGGGCAGTGGTGCTGTTCCACCAACCAAATAGCCGGCACTCAGGCGAATATTCCAACCTTTCAATGCTGCAAGAATAATGTTTTGGTCGGTCTCTTTTACTTTATTTTTTTCTCCGGCAGTAGCCGACATTGTCAGTGCTGCAATAAAAAACGCAAGAAATATCTTTTTCATAGTCTTTCAGTGTTTTTATATCTGTTATTCTTCCCAGATAAGTTTGAATTCATCAATATAAAGGGTGCTGCCAATTGCCCCCTCGAACAAATTACCGTTTTTACTTGATGTTGCAACAATAGCGATAGCATATTCGTTATTGATGAGTTTCTCGTAATCGAATTCCTTTTCGTTTTTTGCTTCAAACGGAATATTGAATTCTTGCCATTCGGTTGTTTCTACCGGATTTTTTAGTTCGGCAAATAGAACGATGCTGTTGCTTGTTGTGATATTTGTTCCATTGAGCGGTATTACATTTTCGGGGTTAACCTCATAAAGTACAGCATAGATAGCACAGCTGTCTTTTTGATTTTCTACAATGTTTTTGTTCTTATCGGTATAAACCTCTCCTGCTGTATATTTATAAAAACCGTTTAATGCAACAGGTTTTGCCGGGAGAATCTGTAAACCGAATTGTGTCGCTTTAAGAGGCTTTTTCAAAGCATCTTTGTCCAGGAACTCTCCAAGATATATGCTTCCTGCAGCAAGAGGAATGTTTGCACCCTTTCCAATAATTCCGGTCTCACAGGTCTTGAGTTTTACACAGCAACCAACAACACCATCACCATCAAATGATGCGGGGAAATCAGAATATCTGTCACCTTTACCGGTCAGTTTGTATCCTTCGTTGCTGCTTGCCCACCAATAATAGTGTGTTCCTTTTATACATTCATACCATGTATAGAATTTGTTTTCTGCGTCAAGAGAGAAATTCTCAAATCCAAAAGTATAGTCAACAGGAATTGAAGCCTGTTTTGTAAATGTAATCTTATACTCTTTGCTCCATTTTTCATCCTCGGAGTGAGTTTTATATTGCATTACAACTTCTGTGTCGCCATTTACTACGGGTGTTCCAATCTTTTCAATTCTTGCACCGGCTGATAAATCGAAAATAGGATCAAGATTCATTAAGTCATCAATGCTTATGCTTTCCACAACATTGAAATTGACCGATTTATTGTTTATCTCCGGTTTGCCTATGATAATATATCGGTGCTCTTTTAGCCAAGACTCATTTACTGCGATAATGTTGCATTCTGCATTTGATGTTTCACTCTTTTCCCAAGTAATCTTTAGCTCATCGATATACAGTGTACTGCCCACAGCACCCTCAAATGTACCACCGTTCTTGCTTGAACTTGCAACAACGGTAATGGCATATTCATTATTGACAAGTTTGTTCTGATCAAACTCTTTGCCGTTCATCGGTTCAAACGGAATCTCGAATTCGGTCCATTCTGTAGGTTCTCCGGGGTTCTTAAGTTCTGCAAGCAGAACAACTCGTTCACTCGTCATGACATCGGTTCCGCAAAGAGAGATGAAATTGTCAGGATCAACCTCGTAAAGAACAGCATAAATAGAACAGGTGTCTTTTTTGCCTTCAATCACATTCTTGTTCTTGTCGGTAAAAATCTCTCCGGCTGTGTATTTGTAATGTCCTTTTAGTGAGAGTGGTTTTGCACTTGCAATCTGCAGGCCAAAACGAGTTGCTTCAAGTGGCTTGCTCATGGCATTCTTACCTTGGAATTCTCCAATAAAGATACTGCCGGCTGCTATAGGCATACCAACACCTCCGCCAAGAGAACCTGTGTCACACGTTTTAAGTCTCACACAATTTCCATTTACGCCATTGTTGTCTACAGATGTTGGGAAATCTTCGGGAGCTTTTGCTTGACCGGTCATCTTATAACCTTCGTTACTGCTTGCCCACCAATTGTAGCGTGTTCCGTCAATAATCTCATACCAAGTGTAGAATTGTCCGCTTGCATCAAGGGCATAGTTCTCGAAACTGAAAACATTATCAACGGAACCCGAAGCCTGTTTTGTAAATGATACCTCATACTCTTTGCTCCACATTCCATCTTCTGACATGGTACGGTAGTACATGATGATACCGCTCTCGCCGTTTTCTATTGTTTTGTCAAGTTTTTCGATGCTTGCTCCGGGAGTCAAATCAAAAATTGGCTCAAGAGTCTTGAGCGAATCAAGGCTGATTTCTCTCACAACATTGAAACTTACGCTTTTGTTGGCAATAGATGGTCTGCCGGTTATAATCTCTCTGTTCACATCGAGCCAAGCACTATTAACAGCAATGATATCACATTCTGCATTAGGTGCCTCTTCTCTAATACATGCTGTCAGGATAAAAAATGTTCCCAACAATAAAAGATTGAGTATTCTGTTATTTTTCATGGTTTTCAATAATTTGCTTGCAAATGTAGGTAAAAATATTCATAAATGAATATGCTTTTTTCTTGTTTGGGTATTTAGTATCTCTTTTTAAATGTTATTTTGGTGTAAAAGGACAAACTTAGGTGAATTTGTTCTCAAAAAACTTTGGCTTATAATCGGATACCTGCCGAAAATTCCAAATATTCAGCTTTTATGCTATGTGATTTTATGGCAAAGCCCAGGAATGTGTCGCCAAGTTTTGGGAAATAATATCTGATACCGGCTTTTTCATAATGCCAGCCACGTTCACGGTCACCCAATGCCTTTGCCTCGGCACCATTTACACCCTTGCGTCTGTAGGGGTATGCACCAACAGCTACATGAATAGCAAAATTATGCCAGTAAACTTCCTGTACAAGAGCAAGACCAACAGATATAGGATCATATCCGGGACTGTTTTCTACAGCTGCATCGCCATAAACAATTCTGTCGCTAGCTTCAAGTTCCTTCATGTTTGACGAATAGAAAACATCAAGGCTTACACCGCTTGCATATCTCAAAGCATAACGGTAGAGAGCATCCACGCTGACCGAGAATTTTGGGTGTGCTTTTAGCTTTACCTCACTTTTCTTTACGGGGTCATTTTCTCTTTCAACTTTGGCATTCCATTCAGCCATGCAAGTGTGTGCACCAGCTCCGAGTACAATCATGTATTGCATGCCTCTTTTGTAGTCAGCTTTAAGTCTTTGGGTTTTTGAGTACGCTTTATAATCGTAGTCCGAAAGTCTGTAACGTGCGAACAAACCTCCTCCAAGTGCGTTCAAAGCCTCGTTTGGTAGTGCAAGACGACCGTTTGAGTAATGGCGGAACATGGCGTCGATACCAATCTCCCACCTTTTGCCAATGTGTATTTTTGCAAAAACTCCGGCACCAAAGTATGCCATTACCGGTGAACTGAGCCAGTTGTTTCCAGGGTTGTTTCCAGGGTCGTATCTTCCTGGGTTATATGTGGCACCGAAATCCAAAAGATAGCCTAATGATAATAGTTTTCTGCGTAACAGAGTGCGTTCAAAAGAACCATATAATGAATACAGGTCTGGTAGTGTTGTTTGGTCATGGAACTTGAAGTGCTCGGTTCTTGCAAGTGAGAAACCAAAATTAAAGACCGGATATCCAAATAGTTGTGAAAATACAGAACCGTCATTGGGGTTTGTTTGCAGACCAACACTCGCTTCGTATGTCATGTAGCCGTAAGACTTCAGGTTGGGACGTGTCCTTTCCATGTCTATACCATACCAACCATGTGCGGTAAACATCATGTCCGAAGACTTGAATTTCTGTGCTTGTGCAGTTGCTGTGAACAAGAAGAATATAGCGAATGTGAAAATTAACTTTGTCGTTTTTTTCATGTCTGTTTTATTTTTAAGTTGCAAAGTTATAAAAAATGTTCAAAACACAAGCTGTTTCTAGTTGTTAAAGAGCTGAATAGGCTTTGATATGGTACATTCCAGTCTGTTTTATGGAACATTTTTCATAATTGTAAATCATAAATGGTGAATTTATAGAAAAAAGACTTACCTTTGCGGTAATAAAACATGTGAAGCCGTTAATAGCGGTCGTGTATTCTAGATTAACCACGTAAAAAACAGGAAAATGAAGAAATCGCTATCTTTATCTTTTATGTTGTTGAGCATACTGTTCTGTGTATGCCTTATCACAGCAAACTTACTTGAAATCAAAGTTATTAAAATTGGTTCTTTGCCTCTTTCGGTAACGGCCGGGATGTTGGTGTTTCCAATATCGTATATTATAAATGACTGTATTGCCGAGGTATGGGGGTTCCGTAAGGCACGACTTATCATTTGGATAGGCTTTTTGGCAAATTTCTTTGTTATTGCAATGTCTCAGTTGGCCGTGATGTTACCGGCCGCAGAATACTGGGATGGAGAAGTTCACTTTAATTTTGTATTTGGTATGGCACCGCGTATTGTTGTTGCCAGCCTTATAGCATTCTTGACCGGTTCTTTCTTTAATGCTTACGTCATGAGCCGTATGAAAATCGTTTCCAATGGAAAGCATTTCTCCTTGCGTGCTATCGTTTCTACACTTGTAGGTGAGAGTGTCGATTCGGTGATATTCTTTCCTATTGCTTTTGGAGGTGTTATCCCATTTGATGAGATGCTCAAGCTAATGGCTGTTCAGATTGTTCTGAAAACAGCTTATGAAATTGTTATACTGCCTGTTACTATCAAGGTTGTTAATTACATCAAAAGAATCGATGAATGCGATGCTTTTGATGTAAATGTGTCGTATAAATTCTGGAGAATAGGAGATCTTTGAAAAACCATGGAGAGAAGTGATGAATTGACCTTGCTTGGTCGTACTACGGAATACAAGCAGGATTACGCCCCCGAGGTGCTTGAGACATTCGTGAACAAACATCCGGAGAATGACTACTGGGTCCGTTTTAATTGCCCCGAGTTTACAAGTCTGTGTCCAATAACGGGCCAACCCGACTTTGCCGAGATACGCATTTCTTATCTCCCGGCCGAAAAAATGGTGGAAAGCAAAAGCCTTAAACTATACCTGTTTAGTTTTAGGAATCATGGCGATTTTCATGAGGATTGCATAAATATAATCATGAAAGATTTGATAAAGCTTATGGACCCCAAATATATTGAGGTTACAGGTATATTCACTCCTCGTGGTGGAATTTCAATTTATCCCTATTGCAACTACGGTAGGCCCGGTACAAAATATGCCGAGCTTGCAGAACACAGGATGATGAACCACGATATGTGTTGACAGTTCCAATTGTCATCCAAAGCTTGTACAATGTGGTTACATATTATTTATTTGAGTATCTAACCATTGCAACCTTTGTTCATAAGCGATTTTCATTTGTTCTATAGCCATTTCATATGATAAATCTTCGTCTTTATTGACGCGTTGGCTGATAGGCCACATTTTAATGTTGATATCGGCCGATTTTGCCAACTTGTTTTTTTCAGTTTCTATAAAATCGGGTATAGTACTGAATGTAGGCTTTAACAAGTTCCATCTTTCTTTAACCCTATCGACAAAGTCAGGATCTGAAAAGAGAGCGTCATAATAAATGGTATGTTTGATTTGGAATCCATAAGAGTTTGGAATGAATGTCCCCCAATCAAAATCCCAAATAGGACCGGCTTTTAATTTACCCAAATAATCCTTATGCATATAGCAACTCTTGGGATGTCCCGGTTCTTGATTACGGGCAAGTTCGTGTACAAACCACCAGTCAATAAATGAGTTGATGTCGATATAATTGGTATAATCTCTTGTAGCAAAGAGATTGTTGTCGTATAAAAGCGTTTCTAAAGTATTTATGTAATTTTCCAAGTATTCAAATTGTGAAGTATTCAGCATCTCTTCATCGGGCTCTTTAAACATGTATGGCAAGTTTTTTATAGCCGATTTGAATTTGTGTACTTCGTCATAGTTCTTGTCAAGTTCTATTAAATATCCCCCGGTAATATCATCACCCTCAATATCTGTGTTTTTCAGGTTGTTTATATCTACCCTGTTTTCGTCAATTCTTATCTGTTCACACAGGTAATAGTTTCCAATATGTTTGCCGTTAAGAATAACCTCAACAAAGTCACCACGTGGTGTCCAATCCAACCCTGTTGATTGTGAAATTTTAAATGCAACACAATTCCTTAACAAAGTCCTGTCCATCCAGTTTGCAAGTAAAACCCAACGTTTGTGTTCGGGCATGTTTAATATAGGGGCCTTGTTCTCCAGCTTTAATGCGTATGGTTTTTTGGGATAAGTCCAAGTTGTATTTCCTCGTCCTCTAATGTTGTCATTGGAGTTTTCATAATCAATAGTTCCATCAGAGTTGAATATTTTTATTTTTGTACCACCTAACCAATCTTGCGTCTTTGCCGGAATTTTTTTGTTCTCGGGAGTTTCAATAACAACAATTGGTAATCCGGTGTTTGACACAGATATGTTGTAGGTGTTGACATCTCCTTTGGCCGATACAATCTTGTATGTTACCGGGTTGGTGAAATCATTGCAGGAAACTCCACTTATTTGTTCGATATCATTGACAAATACATGTTCGCCATTTGTGTTGTAAGTTGCAATAAGATGTTTGGTGCTTATTATCAGAGGATTGCAAAGTTCTATACTGTTATCGCTGATGGGCACCTCAATATCTGCTAAAATTTGTTCATTGTCTTTTTTCAAGAACGAAAAGGAATATAGTAAATTCCCTGAGAATTTAATATTGAAAACAGTTGATGAAATTTGAACTTTTTCATTGTTAGCATCATCAATGGTGAGTACAAGTGCTGCATCTTCAATGTAGTCATCATCTATGCCAGTATCTGTTATATATGCACGATATTGCCCTTTTTTGATAATCCCGTTTTCATCATATACGAGTTCTACTTTTGTTAAGGCATAGTTTGTTGGTGCAGTGGTGTATGAAGTTCTTGTTTTACATACAAGGTCTAATTCTATTTGGCAATCGGGAGAGCCTATATTGTAGTTGAATGTGGCATTTGACGGGTTTACTCTAAATTCAATTGTAGCCGTAGCCTCTTTTCCTAATTTAATCCCCTGTGTGGTCAAAAGAACGATTCCCGAAGCTTCTGCATGGCTCTTTTTAAAAGTGAATGAAGTGCTGTCATTTAATGTTATTGTAATATGGCATGTCAAGTCATTCTGTTGAATAGATTGTATTATGTTTGCCGGGTTCGCTTGTAGCTTTGTCCTTAAAGTATCAATGATATTATCGGGGTCGTTGGTATGATATAACGTGAAAATCTGAAACGAATTTTCATCTATTGAAAATTTTATGGAAATATCCTCTTCTTTTTTTTCGTTTACAGCCTTAATATACATGCCGTTATTATCCATAATACGTGTAAAACTGTAACCCATATCGTACGAGAGGCACCAAAATCCATCCTGATTTATGAGCAAATATGGAGTTTTGTCATTTTGTACCGCTGTTTCATCTTTTAACTCTATAGTAGAACCGTCGGTGAATGTAATGACAAAAAGATCATTTGCCTCTTGTGTGAAATTGATGTTTTGTATCACTTTCCCACTATTGTATGCATCTTGTAATGCATAAACTGTACCTTGCAAATCTGTGATAAACTTGTTGTCCTCACTATCGATATCAGCTGGCTCAGTACAAGAGTAGCTTATAAAAAGTGCGGTGAAAAGCAGTAATATTCCCCTTATTTTCATATTCCCCATTTTAATATAGAAATGAACCTGCTTTAGGCTTTTTCAGCGTTTGTTATTTTAAGGTCTTCTTTCCGTTAATGATATAAATCCCTTTGGTATTGGTCTGCACACACCGCCCATATAAATCGTATGTGATATCCGATGTCGCAAGTTCGTGATTTACAATGTTTGTCGTAGGGCTGCCCACTATAATAGTGTTACCCTCTACAGTAATGGTGAGTCCCTCCTCTAAGTTGTTGTTGAGTGAAGAAAGAGTAAGTTGGGCTTCTGTTATAACATTGTCGGTAATGAAGAATCCACCATTGAAAGCTTTCTGTACAGTAGTACCATTATTATAAACTATGTATATATCTGCTTCACCTTCGATGACTACTTCATAAAGGCTCATGTTCTCGATATCTACAGGTTCTATACGCCACAGGTTATCGTCAGCGTCTGTAGGGCCTGCCATCCAAGTCGTCAGATGCTCTATGCCGCCTACCATGAAACTTGAATTGTTATTGGCACAGTTTAGTGCTGCATCGAAGTAATAGTAGCAAACACCGTCAATATCGTAGGTGTTGGCAATGCCGAGTTCACTATATGTTCCCATCAACGTACCGTTTGCACCACCTGCAACGATAGGGTTTCCGTCACCGTTTTTAATGCCAACCTTTCCACCTCCAAGAGAAGTGATGCACCAGATACCGTTATTGGTGTTTACCATAGCGTCGGACTGCAATGTGAGGCGGTTGCTGTTACCTGTGTGAGTTGCATCGTTGTAGAGGTGTTCCTTACGTGCTGTAGCCTTGCTGATAAGGTGATAGTATCCTGTTGCTATAGTAGGGGGCTCTGGAATCTCTACCTCTTTACCATTGAGGAAATCTTCAAGATTATTAACCAAAGCGGCACACTCTTCACCTGCAACAGAACCTGTAAAGCGGCCTAGCAGTGTGTTGAGCTTATAGAGTTTGTCGGGATTGTCGTTGTACTCCTCACGAAGAATCTGTACCTTCTCATACTGATGGATACCTTCGATAAGACGTTCAAAACGTACGCTTGAACGGTTGCCGGGATAGTAGCAGTATGTGTCACCTGAACCGAATTTGCGATAGCGACTGTCGGTAAGCGGGTCTTCGTCCCAGTTCATCCACGACCAGTGTAAGTAACCGTCGAGATTCATCTTTGCCGCATAAATTGGCAGATAGGCTGCCTCGGCAGGTAAAGAATTAGTATAGATGTTAGGCTCGCTGTTTGCACAACTTGTATAGAATGTAGTTACACGGTTCTTTGACTTACGGTCGGCAAGCTGAGCAGCTGTAATATGATGCTCCTGACCGAGCTGTACGCACTTGTCGTGGAGGATGTCGCAGAGTGAGCTGTGATAGTTGCCGGCAAGAGCCATCTTGAAACCGAGTGCATTGGCAATCTCGTGTGCCTTGAGCATAGCTGCTTCACCTCGTTCATCTACTGCGATGACTGTTTTTTCAAACCATCCTTTCTCCTGCAAGTGAGCCTTGAAAACTGTTAGGAAGTTAGTCCACAAATCGCGGTATTCGTTAGAGTCATATGTTGTTGTAAGGTTCTTGTAGCTGCTTGAAGCCTCGTCGAAATAACGGAAGCTCATATCCCATGGCAACATGCTGAAGCAGTTAATCTGCTTGTTGATACCATACTCGGCACACAATTCAACATACTTGTCGAAGATTTCATAATCATACTCCCAAGTACCGTTGCTTTTCTTGGTTGTCTGTACCATTGGGTCAAAGAGGTCGTGTGTCTGTTCGCCCCATGGCTCATAGAAAAGAATAGCACTTACAACACGCTGACCGGCACGGCCAAGAGCCTGCAGATATGGACGCAAAGCCTCGAAGTGTCCGTCGCTCCAACGCTCTACACCATAATAACGGCTAACGGCGTATGGCTGTTGCCAGAAGTCGAGGTGGAATTTCTGTTCTGCCACAGTGGGTAAAGAGTGTGAATCAACGATGATGTTCAAATTCAGGCTCTTTACAACCTGGTTGTCGGCATTGACAATTTCGAGCTTTGTTGTATATTCACCGGCTTCAATCTCGCGTGGCACCTCAACGGTACACCACACTGGGCGTGTCTCCATTGCGGGAACAGCGTGTGGTTTGTCCTGGTCAATAACATCTGCAACAAGCCATGTAGGATAGTTCATTGAGTTGTTTCCACAAGATTTGAAGTCATCAGTAATGACATAATTTACGAAACGTGCTTCACCTGCCTTGTTGATTCCTGTTGCAACACCGTTCTTTTCCCATTCTGTCATGCGTACAGAGAGTGTGCCCTGGTCTGTCTTGCTGTAGAGTACAGCCTGTATATTGGTACGTTCTCCCTTCCATGCATGCAGGGTTGCTGCGTTCTGCTGGGTAAGTTCCGGCACTTCGTGTAATTTGTAGTGTACGTCACGTGAGCCCCATGTGGCAATGAGTCCGTCGGGCAAAGCGTTCCATGACGTTGCATCGGGTATTGTATTCAAGCGAGGTTCGGTGTACTCATTGATTGGATATTCATACACTTCATCTCCGCTTGCCACGCCTGAAATCTTCAAAGTAACATCAATGATAGAAGCACCGTCTGAGATGTAGTTCGCATAGCTTGCACCTGTAGGGTCAATGCAGTTCCACATAATACAATATCTCATACGATAGGTAGAACCGATCTCAAGACCTTCGGGTACACGGAATGAGCCAGGTGTCAGTACGTTCCCGCTTACATTTAGACCTGCACTATTCCAACCGGAGTTGCCATCGCCACTTTTGCTGTATAGTGACCAACAGATTAGTTCATTACCCTCTTCTTTAACGAATGGGCCATCACCTGTTATGTTTACATCAAACTGTTTGTTATTGTTCCAATCGACATAGACATATCCGTGCATCCAATCACCATTGATTGCAATCAGTGAAGTTATTGTTTCACCGCTCTTAACCTCGAACACAGTAGAGGTCTTGTCAAAATAAGCCTGGCAACGGGGAGCCGAGGCTATGTTGTTGAGTTTCTGTTCTTCACGATGAACATTACTTACTCCCACCATAATGGGGTAATGTGTAGCATGATTTACTTTTACATCCTCACCATGCTTTACATAATAGTCGCTCTGCCCCTGAGCTTGAGCAACAAAAGTCATTACTATTAAAAAGAGGCAAAATAAATTTCTCATGATAGATTGCCGTTTTATCTTGGTGTCATTTGCTATATTTGCAAAGCTGTTAAAAACCATTCATGTATGTACGTATATATACATATAAAGTTTTACAAATTTGGTGAAAAACTCTGTAAAATCCAATTTTTTAAATGTTTATGTTTAGTGTTTTTCATTGAAGAAAGGCTGTCTGTTCTTTATATTGCCAATGCGAAGAGTTATTTTTCTTGTATAAAATGATAGTAAAATGTGCAATAATCTTTTCTTGGTATTAAATATCTTAAAAATTAACACCTATTCTGTCAGTAATTCACTAATAGAGAGCAAATCCATCAAGGAAAGAATTTTGTTGGAGGAGATTCCAAGTGGTAGAGAATTTATGGTGCCAATCATTGATGCAATGAAGTAGAATAGGTTTATCTACATAACCCACCAAATATACAACCCCAAACCGCGGTTGTCAATACCTTGTCGGGGAAAAAGTGTTTTATTTTGTTTACTTTAACTCGTTCCCTTATTGAAAATCGGTGGTTTACTGATTTGTTTTTAATCAATACTCCTCCTCGTCAAAGAAATCTTGCCTCCTTTTTACTCCCTGATAACCACCAATATATAACTGACTATCTCGTTTGGGCAGTATTCGGGCAGTATATGACCCATTGGGTAGTGCCAATATGCGTTTTTAATTGTCCTTAAAATCTCTCAAAATCTATTACTCCTCTTCTTCGTGGAGGCAAACAAAATCAAGTACAGCTATTTGCTTGAAGGCAAGAACATTGTCATAGATGCACCTATTGAAGTGGATGGCAACAAGATGACCATCAAGATGAGTGCTAACAACCCTGCTTATCAGGATGTTGATATGTACGCATTCCAGGATCAGGACAACACACAGATGCATTGGTATATGCCTACCACTTCATTCGAGAAGTTCTTTGGAAACACCTCAGTAGCTTTGATGTTGGGTTATGGTCAGTTGGATAAGGATGACACAGAGGGTATTGCTAACGTTTATAAGACCATCGCTGATGCCGTTGGGTCAATTAACCTCTGTTTGGTAATGAAAAAGACAGCGAAGTAAGATTCTACCTCTTCTCTTCGGGCAAGCTGAAGAGACGTTGATTGATAACAAATAGGCTGTGTCGACGACACAGCCTATTTTATGTTTGCTGAACAAGATTGCTCTTGCTACATCTTGTAATGGTTATTCAAGTGTTGAGAAATCAACGTCGGGAGCTTCGGTTACGTTTCCTGTTCGCTCGAACTTGGTATCTGTCTCCAGATTGTTGTCGAAGAAGCCGCCCATAGAGAGGTAGTAGCCGTTTTCGGCAGTACCGCCTGTGTAGTCAAGACGCATTTTTCTGCGGCCTGTCTCATCACATGTGAAGCGTGCGTTTGTCAAGGGAACCCATTCTCCTGCAACGGTGCGTGCCCATTGGTTCTGGTAATATGCCTTACGGTTGATATATCCCATTGTGGGGTTGAAGTTCTCCAGGAATGAGTATGCGTGGGTGTACCATGTTGTTGTTCTTGGACGACGCCATGATGCAACGAGTCTCCACTTGTTCTGGTGGTTGTCGTAGAAATAGGCTGTATAAACAGTGGTGTTGTTCTTGTCGGGATGTACGCCCATGAGGAAGCGGCAGCGTTCTCCGGCTTTCCATTCGTAGTTCATGTAGCTCTGGCCGCCTGAACCCTCGTTGCCAAAGTCGTTTATGGTCACGTTCTCTCCTCTTTTAACGAGCTGCACTCGCAATGAATCGGGGATTTCGGCAGGGTTGTCGGTTACAAAGGGGCTCCATACCGAAAAGAGTACTCTGCGAGGGTAGGGGGCATTGTTCTGCATGCCGAAATATCCTTCGCCGAAACCGCAAGCCATGTAGTAGCTGCTGGGTATATCGCCCTCTTCGGGTACAACCACTTCGTTGTAGAACCATTCTACATCCTCGCTTGGCAGGGTATAGCCTAAGTGGACTGAAGGGCCACGACGTCCGAAGTGTGAGCTGAAGCTTTCATCGACATAAAAAACGGGGGTGACTTCTCCACCTACGAGAAGTGCGGCTACGTTACCGAAATCCTCGCCTTGATTGATCTTCTTTCCACGGATGTCAACCTTGATGTATTGTGCCTTCTTTACCTTGAAAGTACCTACCTCCACGTTTGAAAGCTCATCGCTGTCGAGCGTTACGTTTTTCTTTTTGTCCAATAGGGATACTTCAATGTTTGAATGGCCTTTCGCATTTAAAGCGACGTGCATCCTGCCGCTTTTTTCAGCCTTGAAGTAAAAGCTGACAACGGTCTCGGTGTCGTCCCAGTTGCGTATAGCCGAATTGCCTTCGTCGATAAATGCGGGGCTGTCCGCTTCATCGTTGTTCTCCGGGGTGGCGGTTATATAGGCATTGCCCGCTAATCCAATGTGGGTGAATGTCACTTCTTCTTTCTGTGCACAGCCGGCGACCAATAGCGAGAAGAAGATGAACGATGCGATGTTTAAGAATCTGTTTTTCATAATTGTGGTTTTATTAAGTTTTATAGGTTGTTTTTATTGTAAGCGACTCTGCGGGAACATATTGGCGGCTGCCGTTGAGGTCTCTTCATTGATACAAAAATAACAACATTATTTAAATAACCCAAAAAACTTTCTCTTTTAATTATATGCGGCTGTCTGTGCTGTCGGCAATAGTGGTTCTCTCGGGTTCTACGGGCACAAAAACGAAGTGTACGATGTGGGTGTAGTGCCTTGAATGGTTAAACCTCTTTGTTTTCAGTGAGTTATGCGTGTTTTGGTGTTGAGGCTCGTTCAAAACGAAGTGTACGATTTCTTTAATTTGCTTTAATCAGGCTTTAATTTTGATGAGGCTGGTGTTTAATTGGGCTTGTGTGTCATTTTCGGGCTGTTTTTGGGTAGTTTTTGACATAAAAATGACCGACTGGACTGCCCAATCGGTCATTGTAAATCGTTGATATTTAGGTGTTAAACCTTTTTCAACCTCTTAATACTCCTC
>JAGCJL010000001.1 GCA_017647975.1 Bacteroidaceae bacterium
ATGGATATTGATCTTGCTGCCGGTTATTATGGTGAGGTGGATTTTAAGATGCGTTATAAGAATATCACCGGCGAGCCGTTTGATTGGCTTTATATTGACTTTGAAACGCTTTCGATGTATGCCGAGGAGTATGGCTTCAAGTGTGAGATGTGTGCCGAGGGTGAGCATTACGATTTTCTTGCTTGTCTTACTCTTGGTTGACAATAAATCTCATTTCTATACCTTAGGCGGCTTGTATGTGACGACGGGTTAAGATGTTTTTATATAGTAGTTGTTTTTTATATTTTTTTGTTAACTTTGCAAGTTATATATAAGGACACCGTCTGTTCGATGCCCGCTATTTATGAAATGGAAACACAAACAAAACTATTTTTTGCGGCAAATTTGACACTTATTGTTGTCAGTCTTTTCAGTTGGATTATAAAATGGTTCTATCGTCCGCGTGCATACAGAGATCATTTTGAACAGCTTTTTCCAGGTCAGTTCTATGTGGGGTTGCTTTTTCTTATTCAAGTGCTTGAGTTCCCCTATCTCTTTGAACTTGGTGACGACAAAGCATTACGTTATTCCAATGCTTTCTCGTTGTTGATTACTCCGCCGGTGATGCTGTTTATCTGCGATAAGTTCTTTTTCCCAAAGACAAAGACTCAATATAAGGAGTTTTTTCTCTTTATTCCGGCAGTGTTGTTGTTCTTTATCTTCTTGTTGCGTTCCTTTGAGGTGTTCTCGTTCTCACCTTTGGGTAGGGATATTTTTCTTACTGTAAACTTTTTGATATTTCTTTTCTTCTTTTTCCTTATTGTGCGTATGGCACTCAAGATTGGAAAAGCTGTCAATACAGTAGAGCATTTGAGATTTTCCGAGGATGGTGATTCTTCAAGGAGTTTTGCCAAATATCTTCAGTGGGTGCCAACTATTATAAGCGTGTTGATTGCTGTGAATTATCTGGCTCAATCGGTTTGGGTGAAGTTTGCCTGTGATGTGATTTTTAGTATAGGTACTGTCGCTTTTGTAATGTTTACTCTTGATCCTTGGCGTGAGATAAAGTTTGTTGATGAGGAACGTGTGTATGAAGAGGCTATTGTGGCTCTGGAAAACAAGGTAAAGTATCGTATGTCTGAATCTCGCTATGAGCAGTTGCGTGAAAGTCTGCTTGTGCAGTTTGATAAAAAGGAGATATATCTCACTCCGCATCTTACGCTCGAGGTGTTGCTTAAGGAACTTTCAACAAACAGGAATTATCTTTGTGAGACAATTTCTCGTGCAGGGTATAAGTCTTTCTATGATATGGTAAACTGTTACAGGGTGAAATATGCAATAGATATTATAAAGAATGAGTCTGGTGCAAAAATGCTTGATGTGGCTTTGCGTAGTGGCTTTGCTTCTGCGGCTTCAATGAATAAGGCTTTTACGCAGCAGGGATACAATACTCCTTCTCGATATAGAGATGTTGCTTCATTTGCTTCATAAACTCAAATCTCTTGCCTCTAATATGGGGCTGTCTGGAAAAGTTTCTTTGCTTGTATAAGGGAATGGCTCTTGCCTTTGTCAAAGTTTGTTAATGACGAGGTAAGAGCCTTTTCTTGTAAACGGGGGTGTGCTTTTTAGTCTCCTCCTGAATTTTTATTGCGGTTTTACAGTTTCTTGCATTGCAGAAGCTGTAAAACCGCATTTTTTTCAACTTAGAGTAAACATTCAATTTTTGGGAAATCAAATTCCATTCAAAAGAAAATAAAATCAATTATTAGAAAATTCTTTCTCGTCAATAACTCTTTTCTTCGCAACAGAAAACATCTGAGTTATGGATAATAATAGTAAAAAAATGACAAGTGGTATCTTGCCCGATATAAAGAGGGTAAACAGCCTTGAGGATATAAAGGCTTTTTCAATTCTATGTGAGGCAACATGTTCCAATCTATTTGCCTTTTCTCCTTTTTCGCTTAATATAGAAAGTGAGGAGTTTCTGCACTATCAGAGTCTTGCCGATGAACTTAAGGAGCGTATTTCGGACGGTTGCAGTTCCTTTGGAATATTATGTAACCTTTGTGTAAGGTTGAATAGGGTATATGAAGGGTTGATGAACTCTTGTTGGAATGCTTTTATTGAGGATTCTAATATTGATGGAGAGCCGGGAAAATTTATTGTTGAACAAATGGTTATAGTACGGAATTTTAATGACTCTATTGGTTGAAAAACTGGTTCTGAGTGTTTGTGACGGCGATTTTACTCTTAGTTTATACACGTGCAGGAAAGGAATCAACACAGCGGAAAAATATATTCAACGGTTAGAGAATCAATTTCAACCAAAGGAAAAACAGTTTCATTTTAGAGAAAACAGAAACAAATGTAGAAACTTTTTCTTTGCAACTGTCAAGCAGGGATAAAAACTGAAAAACATTCTCTTTATATATAAAATAAGGTAATGATTGAATATTTTAAGTGAAACATTAAAATTAAAAATTAGGTAATATGAGTGAGTTAAGAAAGTTTAGTTATTTGTTACTTCTGGTTTTTGGCATGTTATTCGTGACTGAAGCCAAAGCACAGAAAGTTGCAATAAAGACAAACCTTGTTTATGATGCAACAGCAACTATAAATGCAGGTCTTGAGTTTGGTTTGGCACAAAAATGGACACTTGACATATCGGGTAATTTCAATGCTTGGAATATTTCTGATAGTGGTGCAAGATGGAAACATTGGGCGGTCCAGCCTGAATTGAGATATTGGTTCTGTGACCGTTTTTCGGGCCATTTCATTGCAATGCATCTTCATGGCGGATTGTATAATATAGGTGGTATCAAAAACAATATTTCTTTTATTGGTACCGATTTTTCAAGATTGAGTGACCAGCGTTTTCAGGGTTGGTTTGCTGGCGGAGGTATTGCATACGGCTATAGCTGGATTCTTGGAAAACATTGGAATCTTGAAGCTGAAATAGGTTTTGGCTATAGTTATACAGTATATGACAGGTTTGAGTGTGCCGGATGTGGCAAGAAGGTGGAAGAGAATAAGGATCATCACTATGTAGGTCCTACTAAGGCTGCCATAAATTTAGTTTATCTATTCTAATACATTACTACAATGAAACGTATATTATCTATTATAATGACTCTTTTTGCGTGCCTTGTAACTGTTGAGGCACAAAATGTGGAGGGTGCAAAGGTTGACGGTATGAATCTTAAGCGTAGCGGTGATCATATGTCTGTGAATATGACTGTTGATTTTACCTCTTTGGATGTATTGTCAAATAGGTCTGTAGTGTTTACTCCTATGCTTGTAAATGGTAGCGACAGTTTGGACCTGCCTGCAGTGGGTTTCTATGGCCGTCGTCGTTACTACTATAATGTTCGTAATGACAAGGAGATTATTAACGGACAGGATGGAATGAGTTATCGTGCTTCGCAGGCTCCCGACAGTTTGGCATACAACGTGGTTGTTCCTTATAAGAATTGGATGAATGGTGCATATTTGGTACTTCATCGCTCTGAAAGTGGCTGCTGTAACAAGGTTCTTAGCGAACAGTATTCTCAGTTGTGTGTCTTTAATGAGAAAATCTTTACTCCACAATATGTTTATCTTCGTCCGGTACCCGAGAAGGAAAAGGTGCGTTTTATAAGCGGTTCGGCTTATGTTGATTTCGTTGTAAACAGAGTGGATATAAATCCTTCTTATAGAAACAACAAAGTGGAATTGGATAAGATAACAGCAACTATAGACTCTGTAAAGAATGATGCCGATATTACTCTTAACGCTGTAAGCATAAAGGGTTATGCATCACCCGAGGGTACATACAAGAGTAATGCTCTTCTTGCCGAAAAACGTACTGAGGCTTTGAAGCAGTATGTGCAGAATCTTTACGATTTTACTCCCGATTTTATAAACACAGAATATGAACCCGAAGATTGGGCCGGATTAAGAGCCTTTGTTGACGCATCTCAATTGCTAAACAAAAAGGAGATTCTTTCATTGATTGATAGCAGTAGAGAGCCTGACAACAAGGAGTGGAGTATTAAAACAACCTATGCCGATGATTATAGCGTGATGTACCAAGAGTGTTATCCGGCTTTACGTCGTTCTGATTATAAGGTGGAATATACTATACGCAAATATAAGGATGTTGCTGAAATCAAGGAGATTTTTGCCGAAACTCCACAAAAGCTAAGTCTGGAAGAATTCTACCTCCTTGCTCAGGAGTTTGAGGATAACACACGAGAATTGAATGATGTTTTTGAAACAGCCGTAAGAATGTATCCAAATGATCCTGTTGCAAATTTGAATGCAGCAATATCGGAGATGCAGAACGGGGACTTGACAAGTGCTGTACCTCATTTGGAAAAAGCGGGTGACTCTCCCGAAGCTGTTTATGCTCGCGGTATATATTCTGCATTAGTGAAGGATTATGACAAGGCTGTAGAACTTTTCCAGCAAGCATTGGAGCAGGGCATAGCGGTTGCAGCCGATGCAATAGAACAGGTAAATGAAATAAAATAAACTAGACTAATTATATATAAAATTGAAAAACTATGAGAACTAACAAATTTTTATTCGGTTTAATGGCTATTGGAACTCTGTTCAGCTGTACAAATGATGGTTCTGATTTTGAGACTCCTGTAGCAGGTCAGGTGGAGACATCTTACATTGCAATCAATGTGAACTCTGCATATGATGTTACTCGTGCAAATGGTTATGAAGATGGCACTGACAGTGAGAAAAAGGTTAATAAGGCAATATTTTTCTTCTTTGATAATGCCGGCAGTCCGTTCAATGTAAGTAGCGAGATTGGTGGTACCGGTGTGAATTATATTGTAAAGACTAATTTGACACCAGCCGGTTCTAATCCCGATAATGTTGAGACTATAACCGAGGCTGTTCTTACAATCAAAGGCAATAAGGGAACTAACCCATCTAAGGTTGTTGCTGTCTTGAACTGGGATTATGACAAAGGTTCTATCGCATTGGCCGATTTGAAGAAGGAACTTGTGGCTGAGGCTGATGCAGTAAGCTCTACAAATGGCTTTATAATGAGCAACTCTGTTTATTTGAGTGGTTCTGAAATAATGGACGCAACTCCTATTACTGCTGCAAATATCTCTACAACTGAGAATGATGCAAATTCTGTTGCTGTACAGATTTATGTTGAGCGTATTGCTGCTAAGGTTGCTGTTACATCTGAAAAGACAGATGCTCTTTATGATACAAATATTGAAAATCCTTTGACTCCTGGACAGAACTACTTTGTGAAGATTCTTGGTTGGGACATCAATACAACAATGAGCCATTCAAATATGGTCAAGGATATTGATGCTTCATGGACTGATTCAGCTCTTGGTATTGTCGGTTGGAACATCGAGGCTTACAAGCGTTCATTCTGGGGTACATCAGCTTCTGTTGGTGGTGATGTTGCTTTGAAAAAGAATTTTTCATGGAACTCTATTAACAATAATGTTGCTGCTGCTGACTATTGTCTTGAGAATACAACAGGAGAAAATACTAAGGTGGTTATTAAGGCCCAGATTTCTGACGCTGCTGGTAATGCTGTGGAGATTGTAAAATTCCTTGGTGATTACATTACTATTGATGGACTCAAGAATCAGATTGCTTCGGCTCTTGCAACTAAATATTACAAGGTTGAAGGCTCTGTATATACCGGTATTCAACCAACCGATATTGAGCTCGTTCAGGCTGGTAATTCCGGAGCAGACAGCTATACTGTTACATATAAATTGACCACTACGGCCGAGGCTGCTTCTTGGGCTGCTAAAAACGATGATGCTTCTTATAGCAATATTACAGTTGATGCTGTAAACACAGCTCTTGGTGCTCTTGCAGGTGCTCAGATATGGAAGAGTGGTATGGCATATTATTTCACTGATATCGAACATTTGGGTACAGTTGGTTCTGCTGCAGAATTTGGTGTTGTCCGCAATCACTCATATGTTATAAATGTTACAGACATCATAGGTCTCGGTACTCCTGTTTATAATGGAGACAATGACATTCTTGAACCTGTTAATCCTACTGATTCAGAATCATTCATCTCTGCTCAGATCAATGTCCTTTCATGGAAACTTGTCAACAATAGTGTTGTTTTGAAATAAAATCTAAAAATCAAATAAGTTGCAGTGTGGGGAAATCCCACACTGCACAAAAAAAGAAAAAAGCACTTGGCGTGTCGGTGCAAAGAGAGATACGCAACAGAAACCGAAAAGTGGTTTCCACCGGATTAGAATTTTCTACTGTGCATATTAAGTACGGATAATATATATAAAAAATACAACTATGAATAAATCGTTTATCTTGGGTAAAGTAGGGGTGCTTCTGGCATTGTGTGCCATGTTCTTCTCTTCTTGCGAGAATAGTGTCATATTTGATGGCGAAGGCGATTGCCAGGTGCAATATAGAATTAAGTTCAAATATGATAAGAATATGAAGTTTGCCGATGCTTTTGGCAATGAGGTGACTTCGGTTGCTTTGTATGTCTTTGCAGAGGACGGAACTTTGGTATATCAGGGAAATGAGTCGGGCGAGGCTCTTGCTTCAGGAGAGTACTCTATGCCTGTTGAACTTGAAGCCGGCAAGTATGAGCTTTTGGCTTGGTGCGGTGTTGGTGATGGTCAATCGTTCTCTCTTCCCACAACAACAGTAGGTGTTACAACAAAAGAGGAGGTTGTCTGTCGCATGAACACTCGAATTGAAAATGGTGTAAATATTGTTGACGAAGATTTGAGACCTCTCTTCCATGGCATGACAGAACTTGTTGTTGGCAGTGAACCAGGCATACATTACCAGACTTTGTCGCTTACAAAAAACACCAATGTTGTACGAGTGGTTTTACAGCAACTTTCAGGGGCTGATATGAATGAGGAACTTTTCTCTTTTGAGGTGCAGGATTACAACAGCTATATGGCACATGACAATTCTTTGAAAGGTGATGACCTTGTGGTTTATAAGCCTTGGGATATAACAGTGGGTAATGCTGATGTTAATGCAGAAGTCTATAAAAGCAATGTATCACGTGCCGGAACTTCGGTTGGTGTTGCAGTTGCGGAGATGACAACCGGTCGTCTTATGGCTGACAGCCGTCCTGTTCTCGTTGTCCGAAATCTTCTTGAAGATAAAGTGGTGCTTTCAATACCTTTGATCGATTATGCACTTCTTGTTAAGGGTAACTATAATAAGGCGATGAGCGATCAGGAATATCTTGACCGCCAGGATGAATATAATATGACATTCTTCCTTGACGAGTCAGGAAACTGGATGTCAAGTTCAATTATTATCAACTCTTGGAGAGTCGTTTTGAATAACCAATCAATGAAATGATGTTATGTTTACGAGATTTATAAATAAAGTCGTTCTGCTATCGGTGTTCCTCTTTACATCGTGCAATGCCATTATGGATAATGATATCTGTACTGGTGACGGCATGACACGTAAAGTGACATTCAAGATGGCAATGCACGGCACATCAGGAGGCACAAGGGCTGCTTGGAGTGATGTATATGAAAGTGAAGAAGAACTTCCCTATGATACTCGTATTGCTTATGATGGTTTGAGAGTTCTGTTCTATACTCAGGAAAATAGTTACATAGGCGAAGCTACAGAATTGATGTATTGGCCTATAGATGAGAACCGTTATCATTTCTCGGGAAATATTACAGGCTTGAATCTCGTTTCCGGAGTTAAGTATAAAGTTATGGTTCTTGCTAATTGTCCAAAAGCAACCGATGTAGATAACCTCTATTTTGAGATGACCGATGCTACTTATCCTAATGGTTATATTCCAATGTGGGGTATTAAACTGTTTGAGTTGAATAATAATGAACTACAGGATTTGGGAACGGTTGAACTTTTACGTGCAATAGCAAAAGTTGAGGTTCTACTTAGTAATCAAATGCTCTTGAATGGCTACTCGCTTGAAAAGGTTTCTCTTACACATCATAATACACAGGGTTATTGTTTGCCTTTGGGTTGGAAAGATGTTGATGAGACATCTGCTCTTGATCAGGAGAATTGTATGAATTCAAAACATAGCCATAATTCGGATATGATAACGTTTACCGAAGTTGAAGATGGTGAAAAGTTTTGGATATATATACCGGAATATAACGTGGTACATACAGCAACGAACCGTCCAAGCCTGAGCGTGACTTTAAGCAATGGAACTACACAACTGGAGTTCCCCAATGCAATTAAGTTTGGAAACTATGATGCAGACGGTGATCTTGTGGAGGAGGCAAATATTGTACGCAATCATATCTATCGTTTTGCTATAGCTGCTATTGCAAGTAGTATTGAGTTTGAATACAATGTTCTGCCATGGGAGAATGGTGAGACTTGGGAACGTGGAGAATTTGCATACCCAACATATCATAATCCGGTTGTTCCAGATTATCTTAATCCTTTGGATGCTATTGTATCTCCTCCGGTTATGAAATATAACAATACATCTGCAGCCGAAGAGGATGCCTTTACAGTATGGTTCAAACTTACCAGACCATATAATCAGTTGTGGGCCCCTGTTATAGACCAGTCGGGAAGTGATTATGAGGTACGTGTATATAACCATTTAGGTGTTAGACTGACAGAAGCCGATGAATGGGTTGCTTCAGAAAATTGGTACAAGATTGTAATCCTGCCTCTAAAGCCTGAGAATGTGGGCGTGACAGTCAGGTTTGGAATAACATACCATCAGGATTGGATGCCCGACGGAAACTCTGTATATCTGTTCATAAATGGTAAAGCTGATGAAATTGCATGGCCTGAAAGTGGCAATGATCCTAAAATCATAGAGATTAAACAGATTTAAAATATAAATGACATGAAACGCTATATATATATACTTATGTGCACAATCTCATTGTTTGCAATACAATCATGCATCAATGATGATACGGATTTTAATCCGATAGAGACAGAAGGTGATTATATCTTGTTAGATATCTCATCTAAAGCTCTGCAAACCCGTGCTACAATAGAGGATAATGCTACAGAAGAGGCTGTGTCTCATCTTGACGTTCTTATTTTCAGCGAAGACGGTGATGATAAAATCTATAGTGAACGTCTTTTTACAGATGCTTCGCAAGGGAGCCTCAAATTGGGTATGAGACGTAGTGACTATCTTACAGTAAATGCTAAATATTTTGTATATGTCATAGCAAACAGCACGCTTCCTGCAAGCACATTCAGTTCTTTGAATTCAATAACTGAGTTGCATGAGTTGAAGCAGGTTGATGAGCGTATTCACATTACCGGTTCGGCGGTTAAGGATTCTCCAACACATTTCCTTATGGATGGAGCTGCATTCCTGGCTTCAAAAGATACAGAACCTTCGGCTCCAGAGGCAATAGTGTTGTATGACGGCAATGATGCTGAAACAACAAAAATCAAAGTGAATCTGCGACGTGCTGCTACAAAGATTGTTGTAAGATTGAGTAAAGGAAATGACGTTGCTTTTATCGAAAATGTACATGCCGGCTATTATTTGCGTAATATGCCTTACAGCACAACTGTAATACCTTTGGCGAATACTAATGATAAACCGAATCCATTACTTCGTACTCCTGATAAGATAACCGGAGATTATTTCGTGTGGTCAGAGAATATGATTGAGATTACAGCCTATCTGTATAGCCATGCTTGGGATGTCGGCAGTTTGTTTGAATCGGGAACTTCGCTAATCGTGAATATACCTATGGAATATGAGGGAACTGTTTTTGAGAACAGTTATTATCAGATAGCGTTGCGTCCTTCGGACAAACTATATTTTGAAAGAAATCGACAATATACAATTACCGGTACTATAAATGCTCCTGGTGCCGAAGAGGTTGCACCTCCTGTAGAGATAGATGCACTTGTTTATACAGTACGTGATTGGGATGAGGTGAATGTTGATGTAAATGGCGAAGATGCTCCTCAATATCTCTCTGTAAATCAGAATATACTTAGAATTTATAACGAGTCTGTTGATGCAAATACATTGCAGTTCTCATCATCGTCAAAGGTCTCTATCTCGGTATTCGATGTTCATTATATCAATAAATTCGGTATAAAGACCAGCATATCGTCGGCCGGTATCAGCGGAACTACCAATGGCGGAGTTTCGGGCAACATTACTGTAACAAGCCCAATACCGACAAACAATACTATACGTTATTTCGGTTTGGAGATAGTCAATGAAGAGGGTTTGAAAGATACGGTATATGTAGAGCAATATCCTTTGATATACATAACAAACCAGCAGGGTTGGTATTCATACCGTGATGACTTCAAGAGAACAAGTGTGAATCCTACCACTTATGAATACAAAGGTGACGGTATAATCAATGTAAGTTATGTAAGAGCAAGTGGCGGTACATATGGATATGAATATGGAACAAGAACCGGTACAGGATTCTGGAGATCGAAAGTTGCAACTCCTCTTTCAAACGGTATGTCGAATATTGATTATTATTCTTGGTACAATGTTTCAGGCAGTACTCCAACTGTAAGTAGGGCCGAAAGCGGAAGTAATGCAAGAATGTATCATATCAGAGTTACATCTACATCTAATGAATATAAGGTGGGACGTCCCAGAATGACTGATGACGGATATACTCATCCGGGTGCCGATAATGCAGAACTTGTATCTCCATCGTTCATGATTGCATCACGTTTAGGATATGTGTCAGTAGGTGAGGGTGGTATAAATAATGCCAATACCGATGAACTTAGGGTGGAACTTTACCGTAACCATTGTGCCAACTATGTTGAGGTCTATAAAGACGAAAACGATAATACGGTTGAGCTTAGAGACTGGAGATTGCCGACAGAAGCTGAATTGAAAATAATTATGGATCTTCAAGGTACAGGCAATAATGCTGATGCTATAGACTATCTGCTAAATGCTACCTATTATATCGCAGCAAGCGGTTCAGTCTTGAATGAGAAGTCTGAGGGCAGTTGGACTACAATCGCCGGACGTTGTGTGCGTGATGCCTATGAAAAATAAGAGTTGTATATCTAAAGAAATAAAAGACATGGCTATGAAAAAGAGAATATTTAATGTTTTGGCAGCGATGATGGGTGCGATGATGGTATTGCTCTCTTGTACCGAGGATGATTTCAACCATTCTCCGGGTGATGTTCCTGCCGGGTATATGAATATCAGTTTTAAGACCGATATCTCGGATATGCAGACAGTACAGGTACGTGCAGTAGATCCCGACGGCCTTGACGTGCAGAATATGACTCTATTCTGTTTTAACCCATACGGCTTGTTTATAGCAACAGTGGATGCTACTCCAAATCATGAGAGTGCCACATCGGGAACATTTACAGCGAATGTGCCCGAGGAGACCAAGATAATTCATTTCCTTGCCAACCAGAACCCCGCTCTTTATACTGATGAGGAGTTTGTGAATAAAACAGAGGCTACTGTTATGGCTGAGATGGAGGGTGCTTCAGGAAAGATGATCTATTGGGCTCGTTTTGAGGCAAGCAAGAATGGTCCTACTCTGAAAGACGAACTGAACCAAAAAGGTGAGATAGAGATGATACGTAACCAGGCGAAAATCTCTATTGCAAACTGGAATACATCATATATGCAAGTGACAGGTTTTGTTACTACAGGTATTCATGCTTTTGGAACTGTGGCTCCATACTCTGCTGAAGAGGGTTTTGTATGGCCGGGAACAAAGGAGTATGTTACATTGCCATTAAATCAGGTGTTGATGAGTGATATTGAAGATGTGAATACAAAACAAGAGGATTATATCTTTGAGCATGAAAATACATTGGATAACCCTGTCAATGTTATAATAAGGGGAAAATCTACCGATGATAATAAAGAGTTGTACTACCGTGTTGCTCTTGTTGATGCCAATGGTGAGCAGTTGTTGATAAAACGTAATCACTCATATATATTGAATATAAGTGGAAAATTGACACATGGCAGCGAGACTTTTATCGAAGCTCTTGATGCTCCTTTTACCAATAATATATGGATTTCTATAGATAGTTGGGTAAAAGAGGTGGAAGATGAAGAATACAAACTTTCTGTGGAAGAGACAGGTATTGTGCTCGATTCGGAAGCAGCCGGTAAGAATTATACTCTCAACTATACATTGACAAAGAAAAACGGAAACCTTACAACTGATGATATTGCAGATGTATCCTGGGTTGGTTACAATGATGTCGCAGAACATGATTTTGTTAGCCATACATTTGACCCATCGACAGGACGTGGAACTGTAGTTGTTAAGTTGAATCCTATGGATAGTGAGAATAAGGATATACAAAAAGGTACTTTGCTCATAAAGAAAAACCGTTTACAGAGAAATGTTGAGATAAGCGTCATTAAAATACAGAAATTCACCCCTGCTTGGGTTGGAACACAGGTGTTTGGTGGTGAGACCGGGCAGTTTGTAACTATAAAGTTTACAATTCCCGAGAATGTTCCGGCTGCTCTATTCCCATTTCCTGTGCTTGTGACAGTAAATAGTCTTGATGTACGTGCAGCATCGGGTATGCAATTGCCTGTTGTACGTAAGGGTGATGAGGCTTGGTTTGGAGCAGACTATGAAAACCATGATTACAAGTATGAGTATATTGTTAATGAGCCGGGTGTTCATCGTCTCTATTTCGAGAATATTCTTACTCATCCCGCAGGCGATAAGGAGAAACTGTGGCTTGAAGCCAATTTCTTTGAGACACTTGAGAAGGAATTCGTATTCGCTGCACATCAATATGCAATTACAGTTGAAGGTCTAAACAAATATGTTCCGGCTCAGTACGATGGTTCTCTTGCTGCTGATGAAACAGTTCTCTATAAACTTGTACCACGCAAGAGAGGAGCTCCGGTACACATTGATATGGTTATGATGGATTACTCCAAGAATCCCGTAGCTCCGTTTAATGTAGCCGCTAATGATGAATTCTTATTGTACTCAAAATCTTTGGATCATTATAACGACGGTGATCAGATGCTCGAAGGCCATGAAAAGGAGTGTGATTATTATGAAGTTAGCGAAGATTATTGGAAATCATCAATAAACGGTCGCGTAATGATGTTCATGCCAAAGAATCCTAATGCAGTTGAAGAAGGACATTATGCACTCCACCTTAAGACGAATCGTGCAGTCAGCGATGATGTTGTACGTATTGCATCAAACCAGCAAGGCAATCCGTCAATATTGCCTGAAAATAATGGGGCCGGTTATATGGGAGCTTCATACCGTTCTGTAATATTTGAACTTGCTACATATCATCCTTTCCGCTTTGCAGCACGTGTAAACGGAATAGGCGAGGATGCGGTCAATGCAGACGAAGAAGATATAAGCGAGATAGAACTTTCATATATCCCTAACCAGAATGTTGATATCTCTTTTGATGTTACAAGTTTTGAAGGCTCCGATGGTGTAAGTGTGGATCCGTTTGGCGAAGAGTTCGAGATTTATATCGATGCTCCAATGTTGAAGATTGACGAAAGCAGGCTTGCAAGTTTCAATTTGAACTCTGAAAAACTGAAAGAGGTTTCACCTGGACGATTTGTTTATACTGTGGAATCAACACGCGAAGCTGAAAAAGTTTATGGTACAGGTGATGCTTTACTACATGACCCAACTGCTGCAAGTCAGTCCGGAGAACGCAAAACATTACCTTTTATAACCAGAAAGGTTACAGCAGCCGGAGATATCACTATCAGTTCTAATAATGAAAAAGTCGTTTACTATGAAAAGATTTTCAAGGTAAGTAACAAGACTATTGATGGAACAATACATTTTAATGACGGAAACAATGTACAACCGGTTCCTACCGATGCATTTGTAGCGTTTGCACGCACTAAGGATGGCGTACGCATAGGATCTATCAGAGTCTATGAAGATGGTAAGTACAGTCTGAACCTCCGTTCAGAGTATGATTTCGGTTGGACAAATGAAGAGGTTGAATTTGATTATGTGGTGCCAGGCAGTGCTTATACGTTTAAAGTTCAAAATTTGAGTACTCTATTTAATAATCCGGATATAGTGCTTGAAATTGAATAATAGAGAAAAGAAGCAGGAATAACCCAACGGATATTCTTGCTTCTTTCTTTATTTATTGTTAATATTGCAATATTATAATAGTACAGACATGATAAGTATTAAGAGATTTGTTATATCAATATTTTTATTTCTACCCACTCTTCTTATAGCTCAAGATGGTTTTCCATTACCCGATGTGCCAAAAACATTAAAAGGTCCCGAAGTGCGTGCCAACTATCTTGCACAGCATTATTGGGATAACATTGATTTTAAGGACAATTCTTTAATTGGAAACAAGGATGTTGTAGAACAGGGCTTCTCTAATTTTATAAGCATAATGCCGTATGTTGGCGAAAAGGAGGCTGCTTTCGGGATGTTGGGTTCAAAATTGGTTGCTAATACCCGAATGTTGCAATATTTTCTTGCTGTAGGTATGAAGTATCTTGCAGAACCGCTGTCGCCGGTTTATGATGAGGAGCTTTATATAATGTTCCTGAAAGGAATTGTATCGCAGGAGGGTATCTCTGAAAGGGATTACGAAGAGGTTGCATTTGAGCTTGAGATGGCTAGGAAGAATCGCATTGGAACAAAGGCCGCCGATTTTGCTTTTCTGAGACGTGATGGCAAGCAAGGGAAGTTGTCAAAAGTGAAAGCAGAATATATATTGCTTTTTTTTGGCGATCCCGAGTGCGATGTCTGTATAGAAGTTAAGGAGAATCTGAAATCAAGCACTGTATTGAACTCTTTTGTTGAGAATGGCAGGCTTAAAATTCTATCAGTGTGCGTAGAGGGTAATACTGATGCCTGGAAACAAACCTCTTTACCACATGCATGGATAGACGCATGTGATGACAAACAGGTTATCTATAGTGAACTGTTATATGACATTCCCGGTCTGCCGGTTCTCTATCTGTTGGATAATGAACATAATGTTGTAATGAAGAATGTTCCGTTATCGTATATAGAGAAATTTTTTGAAAAGAAAATTTAATCATCTTTCCCTAATATAGCAAAATCCCGGCATGCCGGGATTTTGCTATATTAAGGAGTATAAACTTACTTAACCGTAACCTTATTCCCATTGACAATGTATATTCCTGCAGGCATTGCAATGCGTGTGGTTCCGTTCTTGCAATTTACAGTATGTACTTTGCGACCGTCTATACCATATATCGCAACTTCTTTTGGTGCAAGTGTTGTGATGGAAATATAATCTCCACCGGTTACAAGTATCTCTTCGGCAATGCTCTTGACGCTTGTTGTCTGTTCGAACTCTATCGAGTATTTGTCTATGCGAAGTTCGTTGTTATTATTGTCAACAATGTATGTGTTTTTAATGTCTATGTGGCGGTCTGCTTCATCCATTATCTCCGACACTGTGAAATCAATGTTTATTATATCGTCGTATCTGTTATTGAATGTCTGGGATTTGTCGGAATAGGCTATGACACGATATGTTTTGTAACTTATTTCCTTGCATGAGAAAATATAGTCTTGTATAGCATTTCCTTTATTTATGCTTGAAATGGTAATTCCTTCGGGTACATCTATTTCTAACTGGAATGCATTATACAATTCGCGACTATCGCTTTTCAATCCCAATTTGACTGTTGTAGGCTCATGGATTTCAAAGTCTATTTTGCTGGAATAGAATTCTCCTGCAGCAAATTTTGTACTGTTCCAATATGAGTATTTCGGTGCTTTGCTGTCCATTACTAATGATGCAATGGCGTTGATATCATCTTCATCTACATAGCCATTTTCGTTGCAATCGGCATTTTTATTACTGAATGTGCTATGTCTTATTCCGTTCATGTAGGCAACAACTATTGCAATATCGTTTATTGTCAGTTGGTTGTTGCTGCTGGCATCACCCATCATCGTATATATCAAATCGTCAATATTAACTTTGTCAATATTCTGGTATATATAATCATGTCGTTCCTTTATCCAGCTTTTTAGTCTGTCTCTGTCGTCTGCTGTAAAACTATATCTGTTGCCTTGTATGTTGTTAATGTTGTTTTGGAATGATTCTTTTGCAAAGTTGTAATAGCTGTCAATATATTCCAATAATTCATCAATAGAATTGTTTTCTATGAACTCTTTCCAAACTTTATAATAATGTTTTTTGAATGCATCAGTCTTTGTCAAGTCCTGCCAGAATAGGTAACCGACACTTCCACTGCTGCTATAATTGGTCCAGATGAGATCTTTTTTAGAACCGCTGTAGCAATAATCACCCGAATTTTCGTATCCATATCCCCAGTCAAAATCCCAAATGGGGCCAAACTTTATCTTGGTGTTGGCATCATTTTCATTTTCATTGAACAGGAATGTACTCTTCGGGTGGTTTATCTCTTGATTTAATGAAAGGTCGTTGGCTAAGTAGAAGCGTGCGAATGCATCCATATCAATATGCTGCTCAATATTGTTGTCATTAGCCAAGGCCCTGCAGAGGCTGTTCATGTCATCCATTATGGTTGTCATGCGAGTGTTGGCTACCTCGTAGCTATATTCTGTCAAGTCGGGCTCTTTTACATTTACCGGCAGGTTGTATTCGTCTGTGTGGAATCTGTATGTTTCGTCATAGTATGTGTCAAGTTCAAGCAAGTAGCCGGTATCTTCATCAACATCTACGCTATTGTTTGCCAAACCAACCTTCTCTGTAAACATGTAGCTACCCATATAGCTGCCGTTCATATACACCTCCACCGGAACAATGTGGTTTGTGTATTGGCTACCTGCCATCTGACCAATCTTCATTGATACGGCATTGGCCATGAGAGAACCTTTCTGGGCATTGGCTAACAAAACCCAACTTTTGCCTTTTGTGAGTCCGAACGGCTTTACTTTTTCTTCAAATTTAAGACGGTATGGCTTCTTGCTTTGGCCCCATGAGGTGTTTCCTCGTCCTTTTATTTGTATGGAATCCTCAAAGTCTTCATATATTCCATAACCGGTAATCTTTAAGTTGGCATTTAGATAGTAATCCTTGCTGGTAACATATTCTCCATAGTCAATGTCTATGTCAATTCTTGGAACTTCGGCAATCCTGTCGGTCAACCAATCTATGCTTATTGTATATTTGTTGCCAAACGGCATACGTACGTTCTTGTATGTAACAGTCTCGTCTTCATTCTCGTCGGGTGTGACGTTTTCTGTATTTGGTTTGACTTCATAGAGTCTTAGTTCGGCTATTGCAAGGTGGTTCTTGTCGTATTCACCTTGTGTCTGTAATATCTTTATGTGTGAATAGTTGCCGCCCAAGTTAATGGTTGGTGATGTATATTCTTGACTAGAACCGCCGGTTGGCATGTTGTCTGTTTCGTAGTTCAGTGTACGTACCAAATTCCAGCTGATACCATCGTTGCATGCATAGATTTCCCATTCAAGTGGGTTGTAATTGTTTTGGTTTCTGCATTGGTAGTAAATCTGTATGTTTTCTACGGCATATGGCAATGCTATTGTAATGAACGCATCTACATTGAGTGTTGCATTGTTGGCACTTCCGTGTGTGGAGTGGAAAATGGTGCCAGAGTTGTTGTCAAGTAAATTGTCAAGTCCTTCATTGCTGCTTGTTGATGGCTTGTTGGTGTACATTGCATCGGCCGATAGGGGTATTTCTTCAATCTCCTCATCAGTAATGTCTGTATCTTCATTTTCTGTATTCTGGGTTATCTTTACACGCTCTACGCGGTTATATCTTGGATAACCAATATGGTATGTCACCGGTGTCGAAAAGTCGTTTTTGGTTACTTTGCTCTCTTGTTGTATATTTCCTACGTATGCAACAGCCTTCTCATCACTAAGGGTGAAACTTGCTGTAAGCCATTTGCCAATAGAATTAAGCGAGAATGTCATCTCGTTTGTAATCTCTTCGGCTATTGCATCAACAAACAGAGTTGGGTTGTACTTGTTGTTGAATTTGAACGAAGCAAAAGTTGGCATAGCAGGTGGTGTTGTTGAGCACTCAATGTATTCGTCCTTTGTGTAATATTCAATTTCTCCACCTTTTAGAGGGAAAAATATTCTGCTGCCAGAATAGTAGTAGTCTCCATCCAAAGCTTCGCGTGAATAGGCTTCAACGCCGCCGTTTGTCAGGTATAGATATACGTACTCTCCCTCAATGATTTCTTCTTTGCTTCCCAAATTCTCGTTATTGTCTGTTGTAGGTGAATCTTCGGTGATTTTTGTACTGTAGAAAGTGTTTATATCATTATCAATTTGTATGTACATTGATTCATACCATTCTGCCTGAAAAGCTTCGGGAGTAGTTTCTGCGATGTCAACGGTGTTTATTATTGATTCGAGTATTCTTCTTGAAGAACTTGGATATGTGTCCTTTTTATAAGGATATTCTGTAAATGTTACACTATTGAGTATGTCTTCAATATCCTTTTTGTATAATTTGAATTTTGCGAACATGTATCGCGATAGCGTCGCTTCAATATCAGTTATGGCAGCATCTATTTCTTCCGATATTGTATAGTTGTCAATATTGTTCTCGGTACTTGTGATTATGCTATTCAACGAAGAATATTCATAATAGCCCTCACTTTGGAAGTCTCCATATTTGTTTAAGTAAATTCTTGCGTTGTTGATGGTTGTATTCAAGCGTTCTAGTTCGGTTTTGAATGCCGAGTATGAAAATTCGTCTATAGTCTCAGCATCAACAACAGCATTGTAAATGGTCCAGTTGAAATTGACTGGTAGTGAGAAACCTTGTGTATAATCTCCATTTTCAAGTGCTTGCTTATGCTCAAAGTCGAATGTTTTCATTCTTGATTTGACATTTAGGCGGGGATCTGCACCGATGTATAAGGTCTTGCTGTTGTTGTACTTGTCGATGCCGTCATACTGCATTTCGAAATAGCCATTGCCGGTAGGTGTCAATTTAATTTCTGCAGCTTCTTCAATATTTGTGGTGCTGTATTGCCAACCGTTCACATCGTCGTAATCAATAGCACTGTTCTTTAGGTATTTTCCGTTCAATGGGAAATAGATGATGAATCTATCGTTTTCAACAGGAATCAACTGCATTGAATGGCTGATTGTAGCCTCTTTATCTCCGTTTTCGGCACAACTTATATACAATTCGCCACATCCATAGGAAGGATAAGCACCATTGGCGTAATTGCCAAGATATTCGTCTGTGGCATTACTCTTGAGTACAAACCATTGCTTTTGTGCGTTCAAATCATTCACATCGGTAATGGCATTGCCGAGTGTGAAATCCATTTCAGGCAGTGTGTAATCTGTTCCAAGGGTTATGCCAACCACGGTAGGTGCTAATTTTAAATGGTCAAGTCTAGTAGTCCATTCTAAATTAAATGCATCAATGTAATCGTCCAGAGTTAATTCTATGTAGTGACTCTCTCCAATATAATTGCTTCCCCAATATGAGTGAAAATATGATTCGATATTGTTATCGCTAAGAGCTGGAAGGCCACCACCATCTGTAATTGAGGAAATGGAGTTGTGGTCGGCATTGCTACTTGCTGTGTAACCAATGCTGCTTCCGTTCCCATCGTAAACATTAAGTCCGGCCAAAGCAAAGAAAAGATTGCCATTGTTAGACTCGTTTCCGCGTGTTTCAATAACAGTGATTCTTATTTTGTTGAATGTAGTTCCCGGAGTGATTTTTGGTGAATAATAGGCGTAATACTCTTCTCCGTTGTAATTGCATAAACTGCCAGGTAACCCGTCTTTTGCACCGAAAAGGGTTGTGGACCACTCTTGTGCATGGAGGTTGAATGCACTTATTATTAACGCAAATATTAGAAGTAAACGTTTTATCATGGCTTTGAACATTTATTGTAAGTTGCAGTGTTGTTATCTTAAGATAACATTTATCGCACAAAGAAAAGAAATTACATTCTATTGACAAAATATTTGATAATATTTATTACATTTATCATGCCAAAGTGCTGTTTTGGTAATTAACGAACTTCAAATAGTTAAATGATGAAAGTTGTTATTGATAAGAATATCCCTTATTTGAAAGAGGCTCTTGAAGCTGTTGGCTGCCATGTGGTAGCAATGGCGGGTACCTGTATAACGCGGGAGGATGTCATTGATGCCGATGCCCTCTTTGTTCGTACTCGTACACGATGCGACGAAACTCTGCTTGTGGGTACAAAGGTGCGGTTTATTGGTACAGCAACAATTGGTTACGATCATATTGACGCAGAATACTGCAAGGAACAGGGTATTGTGTGGAGCAGTGCTCCGGGATGTAATGCTGATGCTGTTTTGCAGTATGTACAGGCTGTTGTATATTCTCGCTACAAAAAGATTGAAGGGCTGTCGTTAGGCGTGGTTGGTGTAGGTGAAGTTGGCTCAAGAGTGGCAGCATGGGCCGAGTCTGCAGGCATGATTGTGCACAGGAATGACCCACCAAAGGCTGCTACAGGTATGTCGGGCTTGGTGACAATGGACGAGATTGCCGAGAAATGTGATGTGATAACATTCCACACAACACTTGAAAAGGGTGGCGACTTCCCAAGTTATCATTTGGGTAATGAGCGTTTTTTTGATTCGCTGAAACGTAAACCTCTTGTTATCAATGCCTCACGTGGAGCTGTGGTTGATGGCAAGGCTTTGTTGAATGCACTCGATAGGGGGAATATCTCTGCTGTTGCACTTGATGTGTGGGAGAATGAACCGGATATAGACATGGAACTGCTGGATAAGGCTTGGATAGCTACGCCACATATTGCCGGCTATTCGTTAGAGGGCAAGTATAATGCAACGCGAATGGTGCTTGATGCCTTTGCTGCGGTATTTGGTATTGCCGGTGGTTTGTCCATGCCGGCATTGCCTGCTGTGGATAACCCTGTTTTGGTTGCCGGCGACGAAGGTGAAGCCGTTTTACAAATATACTCTCCGGAAAAAGATACCAAAGATTTAAAAAATAATCCAAACGATTTTGAGGCTTTAAGAAATAATTACGTATTGAGGCGTGAAAACTCTGCTTATAAGTTGATGCAGAATCAATAATATGGGGGATTTTCTGCACAAATTACGCATATTTGTGCAATCATATATGAAATTTTTTAATAGTTTCTTTGCAGTTCATTATTTTTATCATACTTTTGTGAGGTAGATAATTTTTAATCTTTTAAAAAATTACAACTATGTCAGAAATTGAATCAAGAGTAAAAGCTATTATTGTAGAGAAATTTGGTGTATCTGAGTCAGAAGTTACAAACGAGGCTAACTTCACAAACGACTTGAGTGCAGACTCATTGGATAGAGTAGAGTTGATCATGGAAATTGAGGACGAGTTCGGTATCTCAATCCCTGAGGATCAGGCTGAAAAAATCGCAACAGTAGGTGATGCTGTTAAATATGTAGAGGAGAAGGTTGCTGAAAAGTAATTCTTTCCCTTCTATCATATACTAACAATTCTATATGAATTTTAGAAGAGTTGTTGTAACAGGTCTTGGTGCCGTTTCGCCAATTGGTAACAATGTTCCCACAATATGGGAGAATGCAATCAATGGCGTAAGTGGTGCAGGGCCTATTACTCGTTTTGATACCTACCTCTTCAAAACCCAATTTGCTTGCGAGATAAAGGACTTTGATCCGGCGACAACCAATATGGATCGTCGTGAATTACGCAAGTTTGACCTTGTTGCACATTATGCGATGGCTGCGGTTGCCGAGGCTATCAGTGACTGTGGTCTGGATTTTGAAAAAGAGGATTGCAACCGTATAGGTGTTATTCTGGGTGAAGGTATCGGAGGTATATGCTCTCTTGAAGATGAGCTTAAAGCGTATGCTCTCAATCAGGAGAGTGGCCCTCGTTTTTCTCCGTTCCTTTTGACCAAGATGATATCTGATATGACTGCCGGTATCATTTCTATCAAATATGGACTCAAAGGCCCAAATTTTGTAACCACATCGGCTTGTGCATCATCGTCAAATGCAATAATCGATGCTTTTGACCAAATACGTTTGGGAAGAGCAGATGTTGTCTTTACCGGTGGTTCCGAGGCACCAATCTCTAATGTTGGTATCGGTGGCTTCAATTCAATGCATGCCTTGTCATCACGTAATGACGATTATGAACGTGCGTCACGTCCTTTCAGTAAGAGCCGTGATGGCTTTGTGATAGGTGAGGGTGCGGCAACACTTGTACTCGAGGAGTATGAGCATGCTGTGGCACGCGGAGCTAAAATTTATGCCGAGTTGGTTGGTACAGGTCTTACTGCGGATGCTTATCATATAACATCACCGCATCCCGAGGGAGAGGGGGCTTATAGAGTTATGAAGGCTGCCATTGAAGAGGCCGGTTTGAAAGTTGAGGATGTTGATTATATAAATGTTCATGGAACATCTACCTATGCTGGTGATATCGCCGAGGCTAAGGCTATCAAAAAACTTTTTGGCGAACATGCATACAAACTCAATATCAGCTCAACAAAATCTATGACAGGTCACCTTATGGGTGCGGCCGGAGCATTGGAGGCCGTTTTAACAGTATTGGCAGTAAAGAATGATGTTGTTCCACCTACAATCAATCATGAAGAAGGTGATGATGATCCTGAAATTGATTATGGTATGAACTTTACCTTTAACCAACCTCAAAAGAGAGTTGTGAATGTTGCAATCTCCAATACTTTTGGTTTTGGAGGACATAATGCAAGTATAGCTTTTAGAAAAGTTGAGAGTAAATAAGGTATTTAAAAAACTATTGGATAAAATAAGACTCATCTCCTTAAAGGAGAGGGAGTCTTATTTGTTGTTGTATTCAATATTGGGTTTTGTACCGGGTAATATTAAGCTCTACAAAATGGCTATGACGCACAGTTCGTCTGCATCGGGGAGTAAGAAACTGTCTTGTAACGAGAGGCTTGAATTCCTTGGTGATGCTGTGCTTAGTTCTGTTACAGCCGATTTTCTCTATTCAAAATTCCGTAAGGAACGCGAGGGCTTTTTGTCAAAGTCGCGAAGTAATCTGGTATGTCGTGAAAGACTTAATGAACTTGCAGTTGAGATAGGCCTCGACAAGTTTATTTCCTCTTGCGACCTTCCTCAACAACATAACAGTTATATCTATGGCAATGCTTTGGAGGCTTTGATAGGTGCCATCTATGTCGATAAAGGCTATAAACATTGCCGTAGGTTCCTTCTCGATAGGGTTTTTTCCAAACTTTCCGATATTGAGGCTATTGTGAAGTCTGATAAGAATTACAAGAGTCGCTTGATTGAGTGGAGTCAGAAGAATCATAAAGAGGTGGAATTCCGCATTGTTTCCGAAGAAATTCGCAAAGATGGTGCATATTTCGTGTGCGAAATTTATATTGATGGCGAGTGCTTCGGTGCCGGCGAAGGCTATTCAAAGCGTGAGGCTCAACAAAAGGCGGCTCGCCTTTCCATAGAGAAACTCGGAATCCGTTGACTTTTATCTTACACTTTTTAATGTGACGGCAGCTTTTAGTCTGTCGCCACCCATTGGCGGTGTATCCTTGCATAGGGTTATGCCAATGGCTGTCACTTGTTCGAATGTGTGATATATCGATTCGCATATCCTGTTGCAGACATGTTCAAGCAAGGCCGATGGCTTGTTCATCTCCCTGCAGATGATTTCGTACACATCGGCATAACTTACAGTGCCGGTAATATCATCTGTGGTGGTGCATGAGTGTTCTTTTATAGTCAGGTCAATGTCTATAGTGAACCATGCACCAACCTCGTTTTCCTGTGGCATTACACCATGGTATGCATACAGGTGTACGTCGTGTAATGATATATTGTATTCTGTTATTTGCATAAACGTTTCTTGCAGGTATTATCCACATTTTGAATATCCACATCCGGGGCAGTGCAGACATCCCTCTTCAAAGATGAGCTGCTGCTTGCAGTTGGGGCATTTTTCAGCAGTTGTAGTTCCGTCTTTGATATAGCGTTTCAATGCACGCTCGACACCATTTTTCCAAGTATTGATATTATCCGATGCAAGTTCCAAAGATGAAATCAGTTTTATTACCTGTTCTATTGGCATCTTGTAACGCAGAACACCTGAGATTAGCTTTGCATAGTTCCAGAACTCGGGGTTAAAACGCTCCGATAGTCCTTCAATGGTTGTCTTGTAACCAATCTTGTTCTCGAACTGGAAGTCATAGCGTTTGCTTCCATCCTCATTTGTATGCTTTATAATAATACCGTGTGTAACATTTTTAGGAAGAGGAATACCGTCTTCATCATCTTGCTGGCCGGTAAAAATCTCGTATGGTTCTCCATTAAGCAAACCAATGAATGCAACCCACTTTTCCTTATTGTTCTGGAATCGTACAACATCGGCCTCGAGAATTGTCGGGCGAACTTCGGTGATTGTCGGCTTCATGATTTCAGCCTCCTTCTCCTCTTTCTTGCTTTCTGTTGAAACCAATACGCCGGCACGTGAACCGTCGCGATAGACGGTGCAGCCCTTGCAACCGCACTTCCAAGCTGTTACATAAAGTTCATTGACAAGTTTTTCGTCAACATTGTTTGGCAGGTTGATTGTGACACTGATAGAGTGGTCAACCCATTTTTGAATTCTTCCCTGCATGTGTACTTTTGCAACCCAATCGATGTCGTTTGATGTTGATTTGGCATAGGGTGAGCGTGCAACAATATTGTCAATCTCTACTTGTGAGTAGCGTTTGCTTGTATCTATGCCATTCTTTTTCATCCACTCTACGAACTTGTGGTGATATACGATATATTCCTCGAATGTATCACCGTTCTCGTCGGTGAAGTCAACATGAACCTCGGCATCATTAGGGTTCACCTTTCTACGTCTCTTATATACCGGCATAAAGACTGGTTCTATGCCCGAAGTCGTTTGAGTCATGATGCTGATAGTGCCGGTAGGAGCTATGGTCAAGCAGGCAATGTTGCGTCTGCCGTACAGTTTCATATCTTCGTAAAGTGCTGGGTTGGCCTCCTTCAGACGGTTGATGAACGGGTTGTTCTCCTCACGTTTGATATCGAAAATTTCAAACGCTCCACGCTCTTTGGCGAGTTCAACCGATGATGCATATACGGTCAGTGCGAGAGTCTTGTGTATCTCTTCGGACAAGTTGATTGCCTCTTCGCTTCCATAGCGTAGTCCCATGGCTGCGAGCATGTCGCCTTCTGCGGTGATACCAACGCCGGTACGGCGTCCCATGCTGCTCTTGCGATAGATTTTCTCCCATAGTTTTTTCTCGGCACCTTTTACCTCTTCGCTTTCAGGGTCTTTATCAATCTTGGCCTGTATTGCATTTATCTTTTCTAACTCTAAGTCAATGATGTCGTCCATTATACGTTGGGTCTTTCTGGCATGAGCCTTGAATAGCTCGTAATCAAAATAGGCTTCAGGAGTAAATGGGTTTACGACATACGAGAATAGGTTAATTGCAATGAGACGGCATGAATCGTATGGGCATAGAGGTATTTCACCACAAGGGTTGGTGGAAACTGTTTCAAAACCAAGGTCGGCATAACAGTCGGGGATTGATTCGCGTTGTATTGTGTCCCAGAAGAGTACACCCGGTTCGGCAGACTTCCATGCGTTGTGTATGATTTTATCCCACAAATCATTTGCATTAACCTCTTTTGTGTATAAAGGATTATCTCCTTTTATGGGGTACTGTTGTCTGTAAGAGCGTTTTTCGGTTACAGCCTGCATGAATTCATCATCAATCTTTACCGAAACGTTTGCTCCGGTAACTTTGCCTTCGGTCATTTTTGCATCAATGAATGATTCGGCATCAGGGTGTTTGATTGAGACGCTGAGCATTAAGGCACCGCGACGGCCGTCCTGGGCAACCTCGCGTGTGGAATTTGAATATCTCTCCATGAAAGGAACGATACCGGTAGATGTCAATGCAGAGTTCTTGACCGGTGAGCCTTTGGGGCGAATGTGTGAAAGGTCGTGGCCTACACCACCTCGACGTTTCATCAACTGTACCTGCTCTTCATCAATTCTGATGATACCTCCGTAAGAGTCTGCCTTACCGTCCAAGCCAATGACGAAGCAGTTTGACAACGATGCAATCTGGAACTCATTTCCAATTCCTGTCATTGGACTTCCCGATGGTACAACGTATTTAAAATGATCAAGCAGGTCAAAAATCTCTTGTGCCGACATTGGGTTACTGTATTTTGACTCGACTCTTGCTATTTCATTTGCAATACGCCAATGCATCTCCTCGGGCGACTTTTCATATATATTTCCGTAAGAGTCTTTAATGGCATATTTGTTTAGCCAAACTCTGGCGGCAAGTTCGTCGCCGTTAAAGTATTCAAGTGCTGCATTGAATGCTTCATCGTAAGGATATATTCTCTTCTCCACAATGGTAGTATTTTATATTGTTATATACTTGATTTGTTTAAGGGATTACAAATATAAAAAGTAATTTGTAATTTGCAAAATAAAATTCGTTAAGATTGGCTTTTGAATAAAAGTTTTCTAAAAATAAAATTAAATCATTGTTTGTCAATGAATTATATTTTTAATACATGACAAAAGTTTCCCAAAAAGAAAACTGTATGGCAATTTTATGATACTGTAATTTTCTCTTTTGTTTATTTGTGGGAATAAAAAAATACCGCAACAATCGTTGCGGTATTTGATGTGTGTGTATTTTTTTTATGCACTTTGCAGCATCATGTCAATTTCCTCCAACTCTGAGCGGAACTGCTTGTCTGTCTCTGCAAGGTTTGTGATTGTTTTGCAGGCATGGAGAACTGTTGCGTGGTCTCTGTCTCCAACATATTGACCAATCTTTGATGTTGACATGTCAAGGTGTTTCTTTGCAAGGAACATTGACACCTGTCTAACAAGTACAACTTCGCGTTTGCGTGAGCGGGTATTTATCGCCGAAGGCTCAATTCCGTAGAATTCTGCAACTTTCTTGATGATTTCGTCAATGGTTATGGTTTTTTTCTCATAGTTTGAGAAATCACCAATGATTCGGCGAGCGAGATTTATGTCAATGTCTGCATTGTTGATGGTAGAGTGTGCCATTATTGAAACAACAATACCTTCAAGATCTCTGATGCTTGCATTTACATGTTCTGCAATGAATGAGATTACTTCTTCGGGGAATTTGAGACCGTCCTTGTGAATTTTGTTGCGAAGAATGTTCTTGCGTAAATCCAAATCGGGTTTCTCTATTTCGGCTGTCATGCCCCACTTGAAACGTGTGAGCAGGCGTTCTTCCATACCTTGCAACTGTGCAGGTGAACGGTCTGATGTCATAATCAACTGCTTGCCATTCAAATGCAAGTGGTTGAAAATGTGGAAGAATGCGTTCTGAGTCTTTTGCAAACCGGCAAATTCCTGAATGTCATCAATGATAAGAACATCTATGCTCTGATAGAATCTCATGAAATCATTGAAATTCTTCTGCAGGATAGAGTCGGTATATTGAACTTGGAATAGGTGTGCCGAAACATAAAGCACTCTCAGTTCGGGATGCAGTTCCTTTATCTTAAGACCAATGGCGTTTACAAGGTGGGTTTTGCCCACACCTGATGCACCATGGATAAATAGCGGGTTGAAAACGCGGCCCGGTCTGTCGGCAACGCTTGCAGCAACAGAACGTGACAGGCGGTTGCTTATACCCTCGACATAGTTGTCAAAGGTATAGCGGTTGATAAGCATGGAGTCAAGCTCCTGTACAGTTTCCTGTGCTGCTTTTGGAGCGTTGTTCTCGTTGTTCTTGCGGTATTTGTTGTCGTAACTGTCTGTACCGAGTTCAACACTGACGTTGTTGTCCTTGTCTGTGAGGACACTGTACATAAGCTGAGTTCCTTTGCCCATAACCTTGAAAAGGGTTGTACGCAAAAGATCGACAAAATTACCTTCAAGGAATTCATAGACAAAATTGCTCTTTACCTGTATGGTAAGAGTGTTGTCTTCGTACTTGAGTGGCTTGATGTCGGCAAACCAAGTAGAGAAGACTGCTTCGGAGACATTATCGCGGATTATCTCCAAGCATTTATTCCATTTTGTCATTAAATTAGAATTCATTGATTATCGTTTATCTGTTTTTGAATTTGGCAAATTAAAATAGGACATGTTTTTTAAGTCCTATTTATTATGCGTCGGTTGGGATGTTTCCCTCACCAATTCTATTGCAAATATCTATAATAAAAAAAGAAAATGCAAGCCTAAAAAACTATCTTGAAAATTTGCAAACAATAACACTTTGAAAATCAGTGCTTTGCATTTTGCGGTATTTGTAAGGTTGTTATTTTACGTTATTTTTTTTATACGCTGAAAATCAGTGTGTTATAATGATTTTGCCTTTGTTTTTAATGTTAAAAAAATAATCTGTTTCTTGTTATATATGCTGACAGACGCTCTTTTAGAGTGATATTTCAAAACCCTGCAATTTCTCTCGGTTATTTAGAATGATTCTATATAATTGATTTAATTTTGATTTTTAGAAATAAGTCTAAGATGAAAAAAAAGATAGAATTATACTTGTTTTATACATTTTATTTTATTAGACGAAATGTCGCTGTTTGGGTAAAAAGAATGAGAGTGACCAAAGAATTGGTCACCCTCGTATTAGGATTATCTTGAAATTTCAAGGTTTAATTCTTTTCTTAATTTTTCAACAAGCGGGTTCTTCTCTTTCAATATCGCAAATTGCTTGCCTTTGTCGCTGACGTGACGTTCTACAACAACTTTGTTGATATTTACCTTCATTTTGAGCATTGCTCCACCTAAGATATTGCTCATGCCACTGCAAATGCGTTTTGCTTCACTTTCGAACATCTCGGCTGCCATCTGATTGTCAACAGCAATAGAGAAGATTCCTTCTCCCTCCATTGTTGGAGTTATGATTTTCATTCTGTCGGCAAGTGCTCTTTCGTGTTCGGGCATTTGCAGAGCGATAGAGGTCCATGCTTGTGAAAGAACGTCGTTTGTAATAACCTTTGTTGGTAGTGGTGTGTCAGTATCTTTTGCACTTTCCTTGTTCGGCAGTGGGCTGTTTGATGCGGCTACAGGTTCTGCACTCATACTTCTTGACCTGCTGAACATTGAGCCTATTCCGCCATTTCCCGGTCTGCGTATCTGCAGTTCTGCCGGACGTCCCTGTATTGTCTGTGGTGCCAGCTGTTGCTCTCTTACGCTTTGTGTTACAGGTCGCTCTGGTTGTGGCATTGCTTGTGGAACTGTCTTGGTCGCTACTGCTGGCTCCGGTGCAACTGTTTGTGTGACAGGTTTTGGTTGTGGTGCAACTTCGGCAGTTTTGGCAATGTTGGCGTTACCTGTGTTGAATATAGGCTTTAGCTTTTTTATGCGTTGCCTCCCACAGTCGTCATCGCTGTCGCCGGCTTGTGTAAGCTCTATCAGAGTCAGCTCTATCAATAGACGCTTATTGCGGCTGGTGCGATAATTGAGACTGCAGTTGCTGCATAACTTTATGGCGTTGAAAAGGAACTTGGCAGTACAACGTTTTGCCTGTTCGGCATAACGCTTTTGCAAATCGTCACTACCTTCAAAAAGAGATGCAGTTTCAGCATCGCTGTTTACAAGTAGGTCTCTAAAATGTGATGCTGCACCTTCAATGAAGATATTTCCCTCAAAGCCTTTGCTAAGTACATCGTTCAGCAACAGGAGAGTTTGCGATGCTTTTTTCTCAAGAATGAAATCTGTCAGTCTGAAGTAATACTCATAATCGAGTACATTAAGACTCTTTATTACCTTATTATATGTAAGATCTCCTTGTGTGAAACTTGCCATTTGGTCAAACAGCGAAAGTGCATCACGCATGCAACCGTCCGATTTCTGTGCAATGATACGCAAGGCCTCGTATTCGGTGTTTATACCTTCCTTTGCTGCGATGTTTTGTAGGTGTGCAATGATATCACCGGCCTCGATTCTGCTGAAGTCATATATCTGACAGCGTGACAGGATTGTTGGAATAATCTTGTGTTTCTCTGTTGTGGCAAGGATAAATATTGCATGTGCAGGTGGTTCTTCAAGCGTCTTGAGGAATGCGTTGAAAGCGGCCTGCGACAACATGTGTACCTCGTCGATGATGTAAACTTTGTACTTTCCTACCTGTGGCGGTATTCGTACCTGTTCGTTAAGCGAACGTATGTCCTCAACCGAGTTGTTGCTGGCTGCATCAAGTTCATATATGGAGTATGAACGTTGTTGGTTGAACGAACGGCATGACTCACATTCGTTACAAGGTTCTCCCTCGGCTGTAGGGTTGGTACAGTTTATTGTCTTGGCAAAGATTCTGGCACAAGTGGTCTTGCCCACACCGCGAGGACCGCAGAATAGATAAGCATGGGCTAATTTGCCCGTGCTGATTGCGTTTTTAAGGGTTGTGGTCAGCGATTTTTGTGAAACGACCGATTCAAAAGTGTCGGGGCGGTACTTCCTCGCCGAAACAATATAGTTTTCCATATTTTAGGAGTTAGATTCTTTTACTGTATATACGAATACAAAAATAGTAAAAACGAATGAGAAATTCGCTCGTTTTTACTATTTTTGTATTCGTAATCCTTGTTTTGTTTTTTATGCTAAAGAAACTGATGCGTGTTGTTAATTGGGTAAGGCGTCACAAGTATCTGTCTGTGACAATTATATTCTTGCTTATAATTATAGTGCTTGATGATAATAATTTCATTAAGCATTATGAAAATCAGCGTGCCATATCAGAACTTAAAAAAGAGATAGAGGCTATGCAGAGAGATTCTGTAGATATTATAAAAAAACAACAACAGCTTGAATATAAAGGTGATATTGAGGCTATAGAACATCTCGCCCGTGAGAAGTATGGCATGCACAAGGATGATGAAGAGGTTTTTGTTATAAAATGATAGACAATGAAATTTATTAAAGTTCTATATGTTATAGGTGCGGTATTGCTATTGTTTGGAGCCGCGTCGCGATTGTTTTTGCAGGATATATATTCTTATATATATATGGCAGGTGCTGTAATTTTTGCCGTGTCACAGTTCTTGCTGCGTCCAAAAGGTGATTCTGTAGCATTGCGTCGTCTGATAATCCAACAGCAGTTGGCAGGTATCCTGTTCATTGCAGCCGGAGTACTGATGTTTACTCACACACGTAATGAATGGATGGTGGTGTTGACATGTGGTGCTTTGACAGAACTTTATACAGCGTTCCGTATTCCGCAAGAGCAGGAGAAGGAGAATAAATAAGAAATCTCTTGTGCTACGTTTCCATAGTCGGCAGGTGGTGTGCTTTAAGGGATAATGAGGAGTTTATGAAAAAAGAGGCAATAGCCTCTTTTTTCTTATCTTAATCTGATGATGTCTCCTACCTTGAGTCTTGCATAACTCTCGTACATGGGGTTCATCTTGTATATCCTTTTCAGTTTCACGCCATATTTCTGCGAAATATCATACAGGCTCTCTCCCGGCTCTGTTGTATGAAATTTATTGCCTTTGGTCGCTCTGTTTCTTTTTTTCTCAAGATAAATGGTGTCACCCGGCTTTACCTTATACTTTTTATATAGGTCGTTATATTTTCTAAGTTTGTGTTTGGAAATATTCAATTCTTTTGAAAGAGAATCAAAGGTGTCGCTCTCACCTGCTTTTACATAAAGCAGACCGTTTGCCCGCATCACGCTTTTCCCGTTGGTTTTCTCTTGAACTGAAAAACGTTGCAAATCCCCTTTTATGTCGGCCATTGAGTAATAGTCGAATTTTTGAAGATTATATCTCTCAATGATACCTATAAGTTTTTGTGGGTACTCTTTATCTTCGGCATAACCGGCCTTTTTCAAACCTTTTGCCCATCCTTTATAATCACTCTTTCTCAGTTCGAACAAAAATGCATAACGACTGTTTTCTGTTAGGAATTTGGAGTGGTCCTCATACGATTCCCTTGCACTGCCATAGACGCGGAACTGACATAACTTGCCGTTGTCCCATTTGGTGTAGCTCTTGCCGTTCCAGCGTTTGTCGGCTTTTACGCCAAAATGGTTGTTGGCCTCTTGAACAAGTTCGCTTCTGCCGGCTCCACCTTCAAGCAGTGCTTGAGCAAGTGTTATACTTGCCGGAATGCCGTGTTGGTGCATCTGCTCCACAGCAACGGGATAAAAAGTGAGCAGGTATCTTTCACTGTCGTTGGTTGCTTTTGAAGCCTCGCTTGGCAGTTGGTTGCCCGTTGTGGTGAATGTGGAAATACAAGAGGTGAATAACAATAGCGATGTTATTGTTGCAAAAAATAATTTCTTCATGATGTTTGGAGTAATAATCTACAAAATAAGTAAATAAATTGTTTTTACGCAAGAATTATCATATATTCGCACTAAAGAAAGATGTTTAAGGAATATTTTGTCAATAACAAATAGTTGTGTTTATGAAGGAGATGATTATTGAGACCAAGGTAAAGGTTTGTCACTATGATGAATTGAGTGATGCCGACAAAAAAGTTGTTGACGCAGCTCGTGCAGCAACGGCAAACAGTTATGCCATATATTCAAAATTCCATGTTGGTGCAGCAGTGCTTCTTGCCAATGGCATTGTTGTTTCGGGTAGCAATCAGGAGAATGCAGCCTATCCTTCGGGGCTTTGTGCCGAGCGTACTACGCTGTTCTGGGCTAATTCACAGTATCCCAATGAGGCTGTCAAGGTGCTTGCGATAGCAGCTTGCACCGGAGGACGCGAACTTGATGTCCCCATTCCTCCTTGCGGTGCATGCCGTCAAGTAATATTGGAGACCGAGAACCGTTACAAGACTCCAATGCGTATAATCCTTTATGGAGTAAAGGAGTGTCATATCATTGAAGAGGGTGTGAAGGCTTTGTTGCCACTCTCTTTTACATCTGATTTCTTGGAATAAATTTATGAAAAAGATAATGTTTGTGTGCCATGGAAACATCTGTCGTTCTCCAATGGCGGAATATGTAATGAAGTCACTTGCCGCAAAGAAGTCTGTAGGCGAGGAACTATATATAGATTCATCGGCTACAAGTCGTGAAGAGATTGGTAATGCCGTATATCCTCCTGCGGCAAATACTCTTTCTATGCATGGGATAGAGAGCAAGGGGCACAAGGCAAAGCAGTTCTCCGTTGCTGATTATAATGATTTCGATATGGTCATTGTGATGGAGGAATACAATAAACGTAATCTCATGAGGCTTATCGGTTGCGATTGTGAGAACAAGGTATGGAAATTGCTTGATTTTACTCTTGAAGAGCCCATATCTGGTGCAGGTGCCGATATCTCGGATCCTTGGTATCATGGAGGTTTTGACAAGACATATAACGAGATTGTAGCCGGCTGTAAGGGACTAATGCGATACCTTGGCTATTGATGATATGAAAGAGATAGCAACTCCCACCGACGATAAAGTCATCATGGGCATAGACCCCGGAACAAATATCATGGGCTATGCTTTCATTGGCGTGAACGGAAACCGTGCACGCCTCATTGCAATGGGTGTTATCGATTTGCGTAAATGCAAGGATACATACATGAAATTGGGTGAAATTTTCACTCGTGTACAGGGGCTCATCGCCTCCTTTCTGCCCGATGAATTGGCTATAGAGGCACCTTTTTTTGGGAAAAATGTACAGAGTATGCTCAAACTTGGAAGAGCACAGGGCGTTGCCATTGCAGCAGCCATAAGTCGCCAAGTACCAATACACGAATATGCTCCGCTGAAAATAAAGATGGCGATAACCGGTAACGGCTCGGCATCAAAAGAACAGGTTGCCGATATGCTACGCCGTATGTTGAAAATCTCCGCCGATGAAATGCCACACTTCATGGACGCGACCGATGCCTTAGGTGCAGCCTATTGTCACTTTATACAACGTGGCGTTCCCACAACAACTAAGAAGTATTCCTCTTGGGCCGATTTCGTAAACAAAAATCCCGATAAAGTTAAGTGAAGCCAACCAGCGTACGGAGGAATATCTCACTGGTGGCAATATAAAATGAATAACGGAAAGTCAGCTTTCCGTTATTCATTTTATATCTTATTTGGGCTTGTCACTTGACCAAAATCTTTTTACCATTGAAAATGTAAATGCCCTTCGGTAGTTCCTTGATGTTGATAATACGCTCGCCTTTGAGATTATAAATTTCAAAGTTCTCTTTTTTGATTTCGACATCTTCAATAGATGTTTCTGTCTTTGTAAACGTACCTTCAACGGTAATGTCCTCTGCCGGCATTGTGTCGGGGACTTCGCTCCAGCCACTGAATATGTAACCTTCTTTCGTCGGCTCTTCAATGAGTGCAATCTCACTGCCGTAAGCAACATCTTTAGTTGCAAAAGTCTCGCCATCGACAATATAAGTAACGGTGTAATAGTTTACAGTAAATCTTCCTTCAATAATAATATCTCTTTCGGGCATAACAGGATAACCTAAATCAGACATATATTCGTCAAGACTCCATCCGTTAAAAGTGTAACCCTCTTTCGTCGGCTCTTCAAGTGAAGGCATCTCAGCACCCGGAGCCAACGCATAGGTAGCATAAACCTCACCATCAAGCATAAAGGTCAACTTATAGGTAGGGCCTGTATATTCCATCTCCTGAATATCCAAAAAATTCTTCCAAACATCAGCGGCTTTGTAAGCTTTGATAAAACCTTCAGGTACAAACATGTCAATTTTCTTATAATGCAACTCCGTAAAAGCATCATTGGAAAGAACAGGAGGTACACCTGTTTCAAGTATAATATTAGTAAGGTTATTCATGCCGGCAAACGCATTGCTTTCAATAGCTTTTACACGATTTGTAAAGGTTATATTTGTAATAATCGTATTATCCTTGAAGAAATCCTTGACCCTTTCTGCATCAAAAGTAACAGTAGTCAAAGCTGTACAATTTTTAAAAGCAGAAGTACTGATATTTGAAATGTTATTACCGATTATAACGCTTGTAATAGAGGTGTTATCTTTAAACACATCTGCTGCTATTACATAATTACCCCCTTTATAATTTTCGGGCAGTACAACCACCGTGCCATTGCCAATGTATCCGGCTAATGTATTAACATCATCTATAACACCAAAAACAAAATCATCCTCAATAGTACCGTTTGGAGCGTTTATGACCTTATCAGCATAACGACCTACATAACCATTGCCGCTTGAACCTTTTGTTATTGTCAAAGAAGAAAGGTTTATAACCGTTTTAAGCCCGGAGCAATTATAGAACGCATCATATCCAATGCTTGTAACGCTATTGGGGATTTCAATGCTGGTAAGCCCGGAGCAACCTCTGAACGCATCATATCCAATGCTTGTAACGCTGTTGGGAATTTCAATGCTTGTAATAGAGGTATTGTTATAAAAAGCATTTGCACCTATTATATAACTTTTACCTTTATAATTATCGGGCAATATAATTTGGGTGTCGTTGCCAATATACCAAACCAATGTATTGACACCATCGGTAACATTAAAAATAAAATCTCCCTCAATAGAACTGTTAGGAACATTTATAATCCTGTCGGTATAATTACCTACAAAACCATTAGAATAATCGTTTGTTATTGTTAAAGAAGAAAGATTTACAACGGTTTTAAGTTTATAACAAAACTCGAACGCATAATCTCCAATGCTTGTAACACTATTGCCTATTACAACACTTGTAAGACCGGAGCAATCCCAGAACGCATACTTTCCAATGCTTGTAACGCTGTTAGGAATTACAACGCTGGTAAGAGTGTGACAATTATAAAATGCGTAATCTTTAATTTCAGTAACATTATTGGGTATAACTAGATCTGTTACTATATCTCCGTTCAAATACAAATTCTCTGCATAATACAATGGGTTAGAATAATAGCTACTGAAATCAATATTACACCATGCCGCGATGTCACTTATATACACAGTTGTAAGTTCGGGGCATTCCCCAAACGCTTCCTTTCCAATGCTTTTAATGCTGTTGCCAATTACAACGCTTGTGAGATTTGAACAGTAATCGAACGCATACTCTCCAATGCTTTTAACGCTGTTGGGTATTTCAATGCTTGTAAGTCCGTTGCAATACTGGAATGCTTTGTCTCCAATGCTTGTCACGCTGTTAGGAATCTCAACACTCGTGAGAGCAGAGCAAATTCTGAACGCATAATTTTTTATCTCTGTAACATCGTCAGGAATAACAAGTTTTGTTATTAGTTCTCCGTTCAAATACAAATTTTTAGCATAAGAGGTTGGGTTTGAACAGAAATCTGTAAAATCAATATTACACCATGCTGAAAGGTCATTTATATACACCGCAGTAAGCTCGGAGCAATCTCTGAATGCATAAAACCCGATGCTTGTTACGCTGTTACCAATTACAATGCTTGTAAGTCCTGAACATTTTTGGAATGCATATTCTCCAATGCTTGTTACGCTGTTAGGTATCTCAATACTTGTAAGTCCGGAACAATTCCAGAACGCAGAATTTCCAATGCTTTTAACCTTGTTGCCTATTACAATGCTTGTAAGTCCTGAACATTTTTGGAATGCAGCAGTTCCAATGTCTGTAACACTATTAGGAATAACAATGCTTGTAAGTCCGGTGCATTCATCGAATGCCATATTACCAATACTTGTAACACTGTTAGGAATAACAATGCTTGTAAGTTCGGTGCATTCATGGAATGCTGTATTACCAATACTTGTAACGCAGTAGGTATCATCATTGTAGGTGACGCTTTCAGGAATTACTACGCAGCCCGCGTATGAACAACCTGCCTTGTAAGTTACCTCCACTGTTTTGTTTGTAGCATCGGTAATGTTGTAATAGATACCTCCAGCTTCAAAGTCATGGGCTGTTGCCACAGTTGTACACAGCAACAGAAGTACTGTAAATAGGTGCTTTAGATATTTCATGGAATTTTATATTCGTGTAATATTTATCATAAGTATGATATTGCAAAATTATTTAAAATATTGCAAAAAATATAAAGCAACAGACAAAATATACAATTCCAAGCAAAAGAGTTTAAATAATGGAGTTTGTGTTTTTATTGATAATCAAGTGAGAAACCCCAAACTTTGGGGATATATTGAAATTGCCTTTTACTCGTATAGCTTGTATGTCGTACGCAGTACACGGAATTCGGTGCGGCGGTTGAGCTGGTTACAGATTTCCTGTTGCTCTTCGCTCTCAAAGGCGGTGATGAACTCCTCGGTGAGCACATCATCTTCTTTCAAGAAAGGATATCTCTCGGCAAGTTTCTTGGTCACGACTTTAGGTGTTCCCTCGCCATAGCCGACGGGCGTAACACGCTCTTTCTCTATGCCTTTTTTGATGAGGTATGCTACTGCCGACTCTGCACGTGCCTGCGAGAGTTTCTCGTTGTAACTGTCACGACCGCGATAGTCGCAATGTGCTCCAATCTCCACCGTTACATTGGAGTTCTGTTGAAGCATCTCTACCAGTTCGTCGAGCGATGTCAGCGATGCGTCGGATAGCTTGGCACTGTTGAACTCGTAAACTATGTTGTCTATAAGCACAGGGCGTGTTATTGAAGGCATGACAAAGTCACGTTGATACTCGCGGTTAGCATCGGTCTCTTCGGCTTTCAGTTCTTGCATTACATTAAGGTAGCCTTTGCATGTGCCAAGCATCACATATTCTACGCCCGGTGTTACACGTACCCTGTATGAACCGTCGTTCATGACACCAAAACTGGTGTTTGTACCATCGTCGCCAATCATGTATATGACACCTTCGGGAAGTTCGTAACCATCTTTCTCATATATCCATCCGTATAGTGTATGTACGGTCTCGGGCAGGTAGAATGAATATATGTGGTCCCAACCGCGTGCATCGCCTCTGTTCGATGAAAAATATCCTCTGTATAGTCCTGCAGCAAATGTAATGCCAAAGTCATCGCCGTTGGAGTTAAGTGGTGCTCCGGGGTTGCTGATGTTCCAGGTGGTATCGTTCTCCTGTACGGCACAGAAGATATCCAAGCCACCCATGCCGGGGTAGCCGTTTGATGAGAAGAAGAGTTCTTTCTTAGGACCAAAAATCGGGAACTGTTCGTCGCCATCGGTGTTTATGCCCTCAATGTTCTCTATGAGGCCTTCCTTAGCCTTGCTTTTGCCAATATAGAAACGCCAGATATCAAGGCCTCCCATTCCACCGCTCATATTCGATGTGAAATAGAGCCATTCACCGTCGGGAGATATTGCCGGGTGTGCATACGCCGAGAGTGTATCTCGGGATATAATTACCTGTTCGGGCTTTCCCCATGTTGCATCGCTACGTTCGCTTTTGTATATAGCGGCGTAACGGGGAACTTCGGGATCGCTTGTGCAACGGGTGAAATACATGGTCTTGCCGTCGGGCGAGAAGGTACATGCTCCGTCCTCGAATTCGCTGTTTACTTCGCCGTCAATCTTTTCGCTCTTTTGTCACTTGCCCTTTTCGTCGCGTTTGGTCAGGAATAGGTCGGCGAATTTTTGTCCGGTGATACCACTGATATCATCGCCTGTGGCATCCTTGCGTGTACTGGTGGTGATAATCATTGTAGTGTCTTCGCCCACGTATGCAGGGCAACAGTCGCTGCGTTGTCCGTTGAGATCCTTGTCCTTCTTGACAATATAAAGGCTTGGGTTCTTTTTCCATGCATCGGACTGCTTGGCCGACTGCAGACCTATCTGTGCCATGCGGTTTTCAGGAGCTTTTTCAAGGAATAACTCATAGTTCTTCTGTGCAGCCTTGTAGTCTCCTTTCTGTAGCTGTGCATCGGCAAGGTGGCGTAGGGCAGTGGAGTCGGGATAACCATAGCGTATGGCATTCTGGTATGCTCCTATCGAGAATTGCGGGCTGTTGCTCTTGCGGTAGCACTCTGCCATTTTCCATGCAACTTCAGCACGTTTTTTACGTTCCTGTGGTGCAATCTTTCTGTAGGCCTTCTTGTACTCTTTTGAGGCTTCATTATACTCCATAATAGCAAAGAACTGGTCACCTTTTCTGATGCCCTTTTCGCTACTGCATGATGCCACTATCATGGCAACAAGCATAATGAGTATGTACAGACCGTTTTTCTTCACAATGAATGATGTCAGTTATATAATAACTAACAAAACGTTGAAATATTATCTTTGAACGGAATTTTATTTCATTGTTATTGAGCTATTGTCGCGTAACACGTCATTGACAACATCCTGAAGCATTGCCTTTAGTTCTTCGATAAAGGTTTTTGCTTCGTATTGCTTCTTCTCAATGTCGCGGAGTTTCTTTTCCCATTGGCCTGTAAGTTCGGCACTCTTCAGAAGTTCGTTTCTAATTGTTGCTATAAGTTCAATACCGGTGGGTGTTGCGACGATGTTTTTCTTTACCTTCTCAATGTAGTTGCGTTTATAGAGGGTCTTGATTATCTCAGCTCGTGTGGCAGGGCGGCCTATGCCGTTATCTTTCATGGCATCACGCAATTCTTCATCATCGACAAATTTACCGGCAGTCTCCATGGCACGTACAAGTGTACCTTCGGTATAAGGTTTGGGCGGAAGTGTCCATTTTTCTGACAGTTCGGGAGTGTGAGGGCCACTTTCGCCTTTGGTGAACTGTGTGAGTTCCTTCTCCTCTTTCTCCTCGTTGCAATCTCCTGCGAATACAACTTTCCATCCCGGCTCGATGATTTTTCTACCCGATGTCTTGAATGGTATTCCTACACTTTCGCCATGTATTGTTGTCGATTGGTATTTGCTTTCGGGATAGAATACCGCAATGAAACGACGTGCAATAAGGTCATAGACCTTTTTTTCGATATCGGTCAATCCCTGTGGATATACTCCGGTGGGTATAATGGCATGGTGGTCGGTAACTTTTGTATTATCGAACACTTTCTTCGACTTTGTGAGCGGTTTCTCTATCAATGGCATTGTTAGCGGCTGATAGTCGCGTAACCCTTTCAGTATATTCGTACATTTAGGGTATATATCATCGCTAAGGTATGTGGTATCTACACGAGGATATGTTGTTACCTTCTTCTCGTAGAGTGATTGTACTGTTTGTAATGTAACATCAATGGGGATACCGAATTTCCTGTCACATTCGCTTTGTAGCAGTCCAAGGTCGAACAGTGACGGAGGTAGCTCTTTTCCATTTTTTGTCTCAATGGCTGTTATGGTGAATGGAGCGTCCTTTATTCTGTCGAGTATTGCAGCTCCCTGTTTTTCATTGGCAATGGGGTCTATACCGACATTTGTTGCTTCAGCATTTTTCCAAGCCTCGGCCATGTCGAACGGCTGTCCTTTCTTCTCGGCTTTCTCCTTTTGTTTTTCAATTTCGTTCATCAACTCTTCGTCACTCTTTTTTGTGACAACGTTGAACGTGGTGTCGCGATACAGTGTTTTCAAAACCCAATACTGCTTTGGAACAAAATTGTCTATCTCCTGTTGGCGTTTTACTATAAGTGCAAGAGTCGGTGTCTGTACGCGGCCTATGGATAGCACCTGGCGGTTCTTCCCATATTTCAATGTGTATAGCCTTGTTGCATTCATGCCAAGTAACCAATCGCCTATGGCACGGCTTAGTCCCGCCTCGTACAACGATTGGTATTCGCTCTGGTCCTTCAACGTTGCAAAACCTTCGCGTATGGCCTCGTCAGTCATAGATGATACCCACAGACGTTTTACAGGACATTTTGCCTGAGCTTTCTGCATTACCCAACGTTGTATAAGTTCTCCCTCTTGGCCGGCATCACCGCAGTTCACTATCATGTCGGCTTTTTGCATCAGTTGCTCTATGACATTGAACTGTTTTTCAATTCCTCGGTCGTCAATGAGCTTTATACCAAAGCGAGGAGGAATCATCGGCAGGCTGCTCAAACTCCACTTTTGCCACATCGGAGTATAGTCATGCGGTTCTTTAAGGGTGCACAAATGACCGAATGTCCAAGTCACTTGGTATCCGTTTCCCTCGAAAAATCCATCTCTTTTCTCTCTTGCTCCTAAAATGTTGGCAATGTCTTTTGCTACGCTCGGTTTCTCCGCTATACAAACAATCATCTCTTTCCTTTATATTGCGTAACAAAGCCCTTAAGGGCGTTTAAGCCTTTAAGGACTCTGTCGTTTCTTTAATTCTTATTTGTCAAGAAATATCTTCATCAACTCACATGCAGCCTTGGCTACGCTTGTGCCGGGGCCAAAGATGCCTATTACTCCTGCACGGTAAAGGAACTCATAGTCCTGTGCAGGGATAACGCCACCAGCAAAGACCATAATGTCACCACGACCGAGCTTCTCAAGTTCTTCTATGAGTTGAGGGATAAGTGTCTTGTGTCCGGCTGCCAGAGACGATACACCAACTGCGTGTACATCGTTCTCTACGGCCTGACGTGCCACCTCTGCCGGTGTTTGGAACAGCATGCCCATATCTACGTCGAAACCGCAGTCGGCATATCCTGTTGCAACGACTTTGGCACCGCGGTCGTGACCGTCCTGTCCCATTTTGGCAATCATAACTCGGGGACGACGTCCCTCTCTCTTGGCAAACTCTTCGGTCAGACGGCAAGCCTTCTCAAAGTTCTCGTCGTCTCTGCTCTCTGCTGAATACACTCCTGATATAGTTCTAATGACAGCTTTATATCGGCCTGCAACCTCTTCGCAGGCATCTGAAATCTCTCCCAATGTGGCACGTACGTGAGCCGCCTCTACTGCTGCTTCGAGCAGGTTTCCTTCGCCACTCTTTGCATACTCAGTAATCTTTTCAAGTGCCACCTTTACAGCCGTTTCGTCGCGGTTTTGGCGGTTGCGTGCGATAGCCTTAAGCTGCTCTTCGCGTACTGCGGTGTTGTCAATCTCAAGGATGTCGATAGGCTCTTGCTCATCAAGGGTATAGGCATTTGTTCCCACTATAATCTGCTTACCGCTATCAATACGTGCCTGTGTACGTGCTGCAGCCTCTTCGATACGCATTTTGGGGATACCTGTCTCTATGGCTTTTGCCATGCCGCCAAGTTCCTCTATCTCCTGAATGAGTTTCCACGCCTTGTCAGCTATCTCTTGTGTCAGGCTCTCCACATAGTATGAACCGCCCCAAGGGTCTATGACGCGGCAGATATTTGTCTCTTCCTGCAAGTAAATCTGTGTGTTGCGTGCAATGCGTGCCGAGAAGTCTGTTGGCAGTGCAATCGCTTCGTCGAGTGCATTTGTGTGGAGTGACTGTGTATGTCCCATAGCTGCAGACATAGCCTCTATTACCGTGCGGCCAACATTATTGAACGGGTCTTGCTCGGTGAGCGACCAGCCAGATGTTTGGCAGTGGGTACGCAAAGCCATGGACTTAGGATTCTTGGGGTTGAAACTCTTTATAATCTTTGCCCATAGCATACGTGCTGCACGCATCTTGGCTATCTCCATGAAAGGATTCATGCCAATGCCCCAGAAGAATGACAGACGCGGTGCGAATGCATCAATGTCTATTCCTGCATTAACTCCGGTACGTACATACTCCAAGCCGTCGGCAAGAGTGTAGGCTAGTTCAATCTCGGCCGATGCACCAGCTTCCTGCATGTGGTAACCCGAAATTGAGATAGAGTTGAATTTTGGCATCTTCTGCGATGTGTATGCAAAGATATCACCGATGATACGCATTGAGAATGCAGGTGGGTATATATAGGTGTTACGTACCATGAACTCCTTAAGAATGTCGTTCTGAATGGTTCCTGCCATCTCCTCAAGCATTGCTCCCTGCTCCAATGCTGCATTGATATAGAATGCCAGAACGGGCAGTACAGCTCCGTTCATGGTCATTGAAACGGACATCTTATTGAGTGGAATACCGTCGAATAGCTGTTCCATATTTTCCATGCAGCAGATAGAGACGCCGGCTTTACCCACATCGCCCACAACACGTTCATTGTCGGGGTTGTAACCACGGTGGGTAGGCAGGTCAAAAGCAACAGACAAACCTTTCTGTCCCGATGCAAGGTTGCGGCGGTAGAAGGCGTTGCTCTCTTCGGCGGTAGAGAATCCTGCATATTGTCTAATCGTCCATGGCCGGAATGTGTACATCATAGAGTAGGGGCCACGTAGAAACGGTGGTATGCCGGCAGCATAGTCAAGATGCTCCATAGCCTTGAGGTCTTCGGCTGTGTATATAGGCTTTACTTGTATGTGCTCAGCCGTTTCCCATCTCTCTTCGCTGATATTCTGTACTGTGCAAACATTCTCTGTCGCACACTCAAATATATTTATATTGTTGAAATTCTTTCTCATGGCTGTAACATTTAAATACCCAACTTCTCGTTAAGTTCCTTCAAAGTCTCAAGAACATTTACTCTAACATGTATGAAGTTCTCAATGCCGGCAGCTTTAAGTTCTTCCATGCATGCCGGAGCACCGGCAACAATGAATATTGCTTTGCCGTCAATGGCCTTGAAAGCTGGGACAGCATATTCAGCATACTCGTCATCACTTGAACAGATTACAACGATATCAGCTTTTGCCTCCATGGCTGCATTGACACCCTCTTCCACACTCTTGAAACCAAGATTGTCAATGACTTCATAGCCTGCTGTCGCAAGGAAATTACAAGAGAACTGTGCTCTTGCCTGTCTCATGGCAAGGTTTCCTATAGTGAGCATGAATGCCTTTGGACGGCGGCCACTTTCCTCGGTACGCAAACGAAGTTCCTCGAAATCCTCGGCAAGTCTCTTCTCGGGGAATGTTCCGCACTTGCCGTTGTTGTTGCAACCGCAACCACACTTGTGCTCTACGGCTCTCTTGCCTTCTGATGTCTCGCTGAAATTGGGATACTGGTTCGTACCCAAAAGTATCTCCCTGCGTTGTGCAAGAGCTTTGCGACGGTTCTCTCCGGCCTCTTTTACTGCATTCTCAATCTTGCCATCTTTTACAGCCTTATGGAATCCTCCAGCCTGTTCTATCTCAAGGAAAATTTTCCAAGCCTCTTGTGCTATTGATGCAGTTAGGCTCTCTATGTAGTATGAACCACCGGCCGGGTCGGCAACCTTATCAAGGTGGCTCTCATGTTTCAGGATTAGCTGCTGGTTCTTGGCAATGCGTCGTGCAAAGGTTGTAGGTGTCTCATATACCGCATCGTACGGAGTGACGGTAATTGACTCTACACCGGCAAGAGCAGCACTCATAGCCTCGGTTTGCGTACGTAGCATATTTACATACGAATCGAATAGCGTAAGGTTAAACTGTGATGTCTCGGCATGTACCGACATCTTGCATGCACACTTGCATTTTGGAGAGTATTGCTCTACAATTTTAGCCCATAGCATACGTGCCGCACGGAACTTGGCAATCTCCATGAAGAAATTACCAGAGATACCCATGTTGAACTTGAGTTTTTTAGCAATGGCATCAACAGGCATTTCGGCCTCTGTAGCAATATTGAGGTATTCGTTACCCCATGCAAGAGCGTAGCCAAGTTCTTGAGTTATATATGCACCAGCGTCGTTGAGTTTATTACTGTTTATGGCAACACATTTTATATGTGGCATTACACTTGTAATTTCTACAAGTTTCTGCATAATCTCAGCACCGTCATCCTTGATTTTTCCTTTGAGCAACTCCTTGCCTATGTAATCATATTCAATACATCCGCGGACATTCTCAAGGTCAATGCCTTTAGCATTGTAATATTCAATCAACAGGGTTGTGAAGTCAACCACTCTGCCCAAGCAAACATCAAAGTTGAGCTCAATATTTTCGGCATCAATGCCGTCGAGCAGTGTTGCTATAAATTCTTTGGAAACCAACTTGCCTTTTATCTTGAATGCAAGTGAGTTTACTCCATATGAAACCATATCCTTTGCTATGGCATTGGCTTCTGCTGCATCAGTACTGCCAACAGCCTGGCGTATGAGCCAGTTGTTTTTTGTACTGTTTCCTCGGGTGAAAGGGAACTGTCCAGGAATTTCGCTCTGGCAACCCTCAGGCAGGTCCTCCTTACGGTAGAACGGTTTCACATTAAAACCCTCGCAGGTTTTCCATATCATCTTTTTATCGTAATCAACCCCCTTGAGGTCTTCGATAATCTTGTTTTTCCAATCCTCGGTAGCAACCGGTTGGAATTCGGTGAAAAGCCTCTCCTTTTCCATGTTGTTGTAGTTTAAGTTTATACTCCCATTGGTAATGGGCGACCTTAATTATAATAGCAAACTTACACAATAAATTCCGATAATTGCAAAAAAGAGTGTTTATTTTTTAAAACTTTTACTTTACTACAATTTCGTCAGTAAACAGCCATCCTCTCTGAGGACCACACTTGGCAGTGTATCTGATGTAACGAGTCTTTACACACTCTTCGCCATACCAGCCGAAGTTTTTGAACGAAAGTCCCTCGTCACGAACAACATCATGGCTGATGCGTGCAAGTTCGGTAAAGTTTTCGTTATCTATTGATGTTGCTATAATGACCTCTGCGGGCATCCACACATCGGGAATACACATCTGCATAAAGTCGGCAGCAACGCTTGTGATCTCCTTTTCTTCACCAAGATCAATCGTTATATCCACTCCGTTTTTTATGAAGCCCTGCCATTTCTTGTCGGTGTAGGTCCAACCGCCATGTATGCCATCGGTCAGGGTGTCATCACCGTTGGCCTTGTAATTATTGTGATATGGTGCCTCTGTCGCATATATCACCTTTGTTCCTTTGGCAAGGTGGTTGTTCTCCTGTTGTGCCTCTTTTCTCTCGCCATGTTCATTCTCAAGGTCGAATGCCGCGTAACCCTTTTTTCGTAATCCGTTTACAGCCTCTATGGCACGGCTCTTGAAGTTTGCATAATCACGCTTAGCTGGGTTGCTCCAACCAATTTCGGCAATGGCAAGAATACGTGGATATACAAGGAACTCCAACATCTCGCCGGTGGGAACATATTCAGCCCAGATATTTCCCTGTATACCATGTATCAGAGCAGCTTGTTCCTCGGTAAGTCCCTCTCTCGGGTTGTAGGAATATACTTTGTGTAGTGGCATGTAAGGGCCGAAAGCCATAGGCATCATCGTGGGTGCGTCCTGGTATGAGTCAAGGTAACAATATTGTCCGGGGGTCATTATAGCCTTGTGTCCACTTGCTGCGGCTGCAATACCACCTTCTGTGCCACGCCAAGACATTACAGTTGCGTTGGGAGCAAGACCTCCCTCAAGAATTTCATCCCAACCGATAATTTGTCGGCCTTTACTGTTGAGATATTTTTCAATGCGTTGTATCAGGTAGCTTTGCAATTCATTGACATCTTTCAAGCCTTCCTCTTTCATGCGTTTCTGGCATAGAGGGCAGTGGTGCCATGATGCTTTGCCGGCTTCGTCGCCACCTATATGTATATATTCCGAAGGGAATAGTTCTATAACCTCGTCGAGTACATTTTGCAGGAACTCGAAAGTCTTTTCGTTGCCCACGCAAAAGTCTGCCTGCTTGTACGGCTCGTGTGTACAAGAGAGTTCGGGGTACGCAGTGAGTACCTCCTCGCTGTGTGCCGGCATCTCAATCTCTGGGATAATTGTGATATATCTCTCTTGTGCATATTTTACAAGTTCTCTGATGTCGTCTTGGGTAAAATAACCGCCATATGCACCGTCGCTTCCTTCATTGACATATTCACGTGAGCCGAACCACCAGTCTTGCCAAATAGCAGGTGAACGCCATGCCGCGAACTGTGTCAGTCTTGGATATCTCTTTATCTCAATACGCCAACCGGCAGCATCGGTAAGGTGCAGGTGCAGACGGTTCATCTTGAAATGGGCAATGGCATCAATCTGTTTCTTAATGAACTCCTTGTCAAAGAAGTGGCGGCTCACATCAATCATCAGTCCGCGATAAGCGAACTGTGGTTCATCAGTGATAACACCGCAGGGGATTTTGTTCTCCTCGTCGGCGAGTTGCAACAAGGTTTGTACGCCATAGAAAAGTCCGGCACCGCTTTTTGCCGAAATGTTTATCCCTCTCTTGTTTACACTGATAACGTAGCCTTCGGGAGAGTTTATGTTTTCATCTAATACAAGCTTTAGATTTTTCTTTTTTTCTTCGGTTTTAAGGTTGAACTTTGATGCTGCAAGATATTCAGCAAGGATTTTTGTATCCTCTTCATTGGCATTGATTATCAAACCTGTATTACCATCAAATGTAAATACGCTATTTACCAACTCCATGCTCTGTGGCAATGGTAAAACATTCAGTTCCGTAATGTCAATACTCTTTTCACAACCTATAGTCGCAAGAATAATGGCTGTGAATACTAAAAAATTTCTCATAGCGGTTTTGTTTTATGACACTTGCGAAGATAATAATAAAAAAAACATTAAAAAATTTGGAGAGTAAATAAATTGTGTTTTATATTTGCAGTGTACTAATAAACTAATACACTATGATAACGATTAAAGATTTGTCTTTTGCTTATTCTAAGGATAAAGTCCTTGATGGTATAAGCACAACTTTCGAGCAGGGAAAGATTTACGGCCTGCTCGGTGCAAACGGTGTTGGCAAGAGTACAATGTTCAAGATATTGTGTGGCCTGCTTACACCACAAACAGGAAATGTCAATATCGATGGTAACTCTCCGCTTGACCGCAAGCCCGGTTTCTTGTCGAAGATTTTTTATATTCCCGAGGATTTTGAAGGACCTGCAGTGTCAATAAAGAACTATGCGAACTGTATTGCCGGCTTTTATCCCAACTACGATGAGGCTCTTTTAAAAAAACTTCTTGCCGACTTTGAGATTGACATAAACCGCAAGTTTACAACTCTTTCGCTTGGTCAACGTAAGAGAGCTATTCTCTCTGTTGCATTGGCTTTGAGAACAGAATTTCTTCTGCTTGACGAGCCTACCAATGGCCTCGACATTCCGAGCAAACTTGAGTTCCGCAAGATGGTTGCTGCGGCAATGGACGAAAACCGTACCATTATAATATCCACACATCAGGTAAAGGATGTAGAGAACTTGCTCGACCACATTATGATTCTTGACAAACGTGCAGTATTGCTTGACAGTAGCGTTTCCGATATACAGAGTGAGTATAGTTTTGAAATCTCGCCCAATGTACCTGCCGATGCTCTATATGTTGAGTCTGGGCTTGGTGGCAGCAGTTACATCTGCAAGAACACTACTGGCGAGGAGAGCCGTATAAACATAGAACTTCTGTTCAATTATATTAACTCTAAAAAATAAGGTGTCATGAACGAGATTTTTGATATACAACGTCTTGGAAAATTGTTTGTCTATGAGGTGACAAACTATCTGCCCCGTTTTTTCAAGAGCCTGATAATCGCTTCGGGAGTGCTTGTTGCCGTTTGGCTGCTGTCTCTTGTCGCAACAGTAGATATTATGGACTATGGAAGGGAAGAACTGATAAACAGTCTATACTTCTTTATGCTCCTTCTTTCGCCTTATATAATATACAAGGATATGAATAACCGCAAGAAAGGTTATATGTATGCCATGATACCGGCAAGCACTCTTGAAAAACTGATTTCAATGCTCCTTGTTTGCTGTACGGTTGTTCCGGCTGTAGTTTATCTGTCACTCACATTGACCGATGTTGTGCTGTACGTGTTCTCGCAGTTGGGAGTGGGGACATTTGAGAATATTGCATTCTCCCATCCCTTCTATGCTGTGTCTGACTCGATGTCTTGGTTCGATAATGTTATTGGCGTTCTATGTTCAGTAACTACGGCGATGATGTTCAACTCGATATTCCGCAAGAACAAGATTTTCAAGACTGTGCTGTTCAATATAACTGTGATTTTCAGCATTTCTATAATAGCTATTCTTGTATATAACGTGATATCGCCTGAATTTGTAGAACGTATCTCTAATTGGTTTGGTGACTTATTCTATTCATTCTCAGTAGAGCAAATAGAGAGTATGGCAATATGGATTATGAGGCTCTCTTATCTTGTCTGGATTGCAGTTACTCTTGGCATAACATATTATCGTATTAAGAAAGTAAACTATTGATATTATGGAGTACAGTGAACATAAACCTATATACCTGCAGAACGTTGAACTGATGCAGGAGAAGATTCTCCGAAACGAGTGGTGTGAAGAGGAACGTATCCCCTCAGTGCGTGAGATGGGGGCAATGGTTGGCGTCAATCCCAACACTGTAGTACGTTCTTACCAGTTGCTTGAGCAGCAGGAGATAATATACAACAAGCGTGGTCTTGGTTACTTTGTCAAAGATGGGGCTGTCGCACGTATCAAGGAGAACGTGAAAAGGGAGTTCATCATAAATGAACTGCCTCAGTTCAAGGCAAAGGCCGAGATGCTTGGCATAACGAAAGAGGAACTGATTAAACTGTTATGATTATGGAAAGACTGAAAAACGTATTATTGCTATTTTTTATTTTTGCAATGAACTCATGTGTGCAGTGTAGCCATACCGGCGGGCACTTTGAACGCTTGTCCGTTGCCGAGTTCAAGGAGTTTATCGCCAATCCCGATGTGCAGCTTGTTGATGTGCGTACAGCCGAAGAATACAATGCCGGACACATGCCGGGCAGTATAAATATCGATGTCTTGCAGGGTCATGAGGAACTTGCAACAAAACTCGATCCTGAACGTCCCGTCGCACTCTATTGCCGCAGCGGTAGGCGTAGCGAAAATGCGGGAATTGTCTTGAAAGCGGTCTTCTTTAGGAATGTCGTTGATCTCGAAGGCGGGTACAATGCTTGGACAGAGTACCATAACGACGGTGAATGAGTGTGAGCTTAGCTATTATTTAAATAACGATTAATTTGATTATTATGAAAGGATTTCTTAAAAATACATTCGCCTGCGTACTGGGTGTGGTAATTGCAGGTCTTATTCTCCCTATTGTGGGAATATTGATTATTGCAGGAATTGCAGCACCGGCTGGTAATGGGGACATTGAAAAGAATTCGGTACTGTTCCTTGACCTTAACGGAACAATTGAGGAGCGTGTCGAGGAGAATCCTTTTGCATCAATGATGAACGATGAGTTCAAGACATATGGACTTGATGAGATATTATCGGCTATCAAAGAGGCAAAGAGAAATGAAAATATAGAAGGTATATATCTGCAGGCAGGTGCTATTGAAAAGGCTTCGGGGGCTTCGTTCGAAGAGATACGTGGTGAACTGGAGTCTTTCAAGGAGAGCGGAAAGTTTGTTGTAGCTTACGGCGATCAGTATTCTCAAGAACTTTATTATCTGGCCTCTGTTGCCGATAAAGTAATCCTGAACCCACAGGGAAGCATCGCATGGCACGGTCTTGCGTCAAGCCCCATCTTCTACAAGGAACTGCTTGAGAAGGTTGGAGTTGAGATGCAGGTGTTCAAGGTCGGAACCTACAAGTCGGCGGTGGAGCCGTTTATCGCAACTGAAATGAGTGATGCCAACCGCGAACAGTTTTCAGAGCTGCTGACCTCTACCTGGGACGAGTTCCTTGCAGCTGTTTCAGCATCGCGTAATGTACCCAAGGAGAGACTCGATGAGTATGCCGACAGGTTCATGGATTTTTGTCAGGCCGAGGAGTATGTGGCGTGTGGTATGGCCGATACATTGCTCTACAAGGACGGTGTTCTGGACTATCTCAAGAGTCTCACAGGTGTTGCCGACGATGATGATCTGAATCTTGTTACAATGGAGACAATGAAGAACTGGCTTAAAGCGTCGGAGGCCGTGAAGTCTTACGACAATAACAGGATTGCCGTATATTATGCCTTTGGAGATATCGACGGCTCTACCTCTTCTTTTGAGGGTATAAACTCCAAGAAGGTCATCAAGGAATTGCGTGAATTACGTGAGGATGACGATGTGAAGGCTGTTGTCCTTCGCGTGAATTCTCCCGGCGGCAGTGCCTATGGCTCGGAACAGATCTGGCGTGAGGTGACACTGCTCAAGGCTGTCAAGCCTGTTGTGGTTTCAATGGGCGACTATGCGGCGTCGGGCGGTTACTATATTTCGTGTGCCGCAGACTGCATTGTTGCCAACAATACAACACTCACAGGTTCAATAGGCATTTTCGGAATGTTCCCTACGGCGGAGAAACTGTTGAAGGATAAGATCGGTCTTGATTTTGATGTTGTGAAGACTAACCGTATGGCCGATTTCGGCGAAATGTCACGCTCTTTCCGTCCCGAGGAGAAGGTTGTTCTGCAGAAGTATGTAAACAATGGATATGATCTCTTCCTGAAACGCTGTGCCGACGGACGTGGTGTAGCTGTCGAAGATATCGCGAAGATTGCCGAAGGCCGTGTGTGGACAGGTAGCAAGGCTAAGGAGATTGGTCTTGTTGATGAACTTGGTGACCTTGACAAAGCTGTAGGGATTGCGGCACAGAAAGCCGGTCTTGCACATTATAGCGTGAAGACATATCCTGAGGAAGAGAATTTTGTTGAGAAACTTATGGATACCGGCAAGGATGACTATATGGAGGCGATGGCCCGTGAAGCTCTGGGAGGTTATTATAATAGCGTCAGGTTTATCCGTAACATTGGTAACTGTGACAATATCCAGGCTCGTCTGCCTTTTGATTTGAATATAAGATGATTGGGAGGAATATTATGAAAAATACAAAAAATATTTTTACGATGTTTATATGTTGTTTGATGATGCTCTTTATGGGCTGCGATAACGTTTCCTGTAATTTGGATAACGAGTATATGTACACGATTTCCGGTAATGTCGTAGCTGTTGAAATCAGTGGCGGTGTTGATGTTGTGGTAGACAGCACTCTTGCACAGAATAAGGTGCTGGTACTATCCAATACGGACGATCTCAGCAAGCTCGTGCTCAAAGAAGAAAACGGCACGCTTGTGATATCTGATAAACGAAATATAGGCAATAAGGTGTATAAGCTACATGTTCCCGCATTGAACTATGAAGCATTGGTGATTTCGGGCGGTAGTGATTTTGAATGGGATGGTTGTTCTGTAGAAAAAATTTCTGTAATAACATCAGGCGGTGCCGATTGTGAGATGAACGGCAGATGTACTTCCCTCTCTGTGGTAGCTTCGGGTGGAGCTGATGTTGATATGGAGCATTTGATTGCCGAAGATGTTGCTGTTGTCGCTTCCGGAGGTGCCGATGTCAGCGTTCACGCCACAGGTACAATCTCTGTTACCGCCTCAGGCGGTTCCGACATTTCCATTGCTGGCAATCCGAGAATCTCGGGCTGGAATGTTTCCGGTGGAGCTGATGTGCACGTTAAAAAGTGACATTGTTTAAAATCCCATATAGCTTGTTGTTATGAAAGGCGGTATCAGGCTTTTAGCATCGGCATGTATCAGGTTCTTTGCGGGCCTGATACTTGTAGGACTTTTGATTTTCCTGCCCGCGGGTACATTGCACTATCCCTGCGGATGGCTTTTTATGGCGGTTCTCTTCGTGCCTATGTTCATCGCGGGAGTGGTGATGCTGTTCCGTTCTCCTGCACTGCTGGAGAAAAGGCTCAATGCGAAAGAGAAGGAGGCGGAGCAGAAGAGTGTGGTGGCGTTAAGCGGTATAATGTTTGTGGCAGCTTTTGTGGTGGCCGGGCTTGACTTCAGATATTCTTGGACCGCGATGCCTGTATGGACAGTACTTGTCGCTACGTCTCTTTTCCTATTGGCATATATTATGTATGCCGAGGTGTTGCGTGAGAACGTATATCTCTCACGTACGATAGAGGTGCAGGAGAACCAGACGGTCATTGATACAGGGCTTTACGGCATAGTGCGTCATCCCATGTACTCGGCAACGATATTGCTTTTTCTCTCTATGCCGCTTGTGCTGGGTTCGTTGCCTTCGTTTGTTATAATGCTGGCATATATACCAATCATTGCGAAAAGGATAAGGAATGAAGAGGCGGTGCTCCGCAAAGGTCTTACCGGGTATGATGATTATTGCATGAAAGTGAAATATAGGATAATTCCTTTCGTGTGGTAGTTTAAGAGAAGTCTAAAGACAAGAATGGTTTTTATATCCTGTCATTAACAGGAAAATGATTCAAAACCAGGCTGTATTCTCATTTCTGCAACATTCTAGTGCCGGCAAGTTTCATCTATTCTCACTTTTTCATACCTTTGCAATATGAATATTGCGAAAACAGGCCGTATTCGTTGGGAAACTTTAAATAAATTTGAGTTTCACTCATTTGCACAATCTTTGCAGTTAAATATTTTAAAATATGAGAATCATCAAATCTATTATTGACAGATGGCAGCGGACTAACTTGATGCTGCGTATATTGACCGGCATCGTTGTTGGTTCGGCATTGGCACTTACAGTGCCCGGTATTAGTGTTGTATCTATGTTGGGCGATCTCTTTGTCGGGGCACTCAAGGCGATAGCACCTGTGTTGGTGGCGGTGTTGGTAGCTTCATCAGTAGCTAATGCACGTGCCGGATTGGGCAACCGTTTCCGCACTATCATCACCCTATATATCCTTACCACGTTGCTGGCAGCAGTGCTGGCTGTAGTGGGCAGTTTCTTCTATCCGGTGCATATCGCTTTGGCCGATGTTACCGGTGCTGAAGGCAGTGCACCAGGGGCACTTGGCGATGTGTTCCGCAATATCATCAGCGAGGTGATGAGTAATCCTGTTACTGCCATATCCAAAGCCAACTATCTGAGCATCCTCTTTTGGGCAGTGGTCATTGGTTTGGCACTGAAGGCTGTGGCAAGCCCGCAGACCATAGGTAGCCTGCGTCAATGGGCCGATGCGGTGTCAAAGGTGGTGAAATGGATTATCCAGTGTGCCCCATTCGGTATCCTCGGTCTTGTATATACCACTGTATCTCAGAGCGGTCTTGAGATATTCACCACTTATGGCAAGCTGCTGTTGCTCCTTGTGGGCTGTATGCTGCTTGTGTCGTTTGTGCTCAACCCGTTGATCGTATTTTTCATACTTCGCCGCAATCCCTATCCGTTGTTGTGGGAATGTCTGAAAGAGAGTGCCGTCAATGCCTTCTTCACTCGTTCTTCGGCAGCCAACATTCCTGTAAACATGAACTTGTGCAAGCGAATGGGTGTCGATGAGGATTTCTACTCGGTAAGTATTCCTCTCGGTAGTACCATCAATATGAACGGTGCGGCCGTTACCATTACGGTGATGACTTTGGCAACCTGTCACACATTGGGCATTACACCGTCGTTGGGCAGTGCACTGTTGCTCAGTATCATAGCAACCTTTGGTGCTTGTGGTGCGTCGGGCGTGGCAGGCGGTTCGTTGTTGCTTATACCTATGGCTTGCTCGTTGTTCGGTATCAGCAATGATGTGGCAATGCAGGTTGTGGGTGTAGGTTTCATTATAGGTGTGGTTCAGGATTCTGTAGAAACGGCCCTCAATTCCAGCAGTGATGCCTTCTTTACCATCGCAACAGATATGCGTGATCGCTTGAAGAGTGGCAAGAAGGTAAAATGAACCAATAATTTATTGAATAAATAAACGAACATCAGGTACAAAAAAGGTGCGTAACGACTGTTACGCACCTTTTTGGTAATACATGATTTATCAGAAAACCAGTTTTACTGCAAAATTCTGCTTGTCTGCAACTTTTCCCGTAATGTAGTAAATGATACCCTCTTCGCTCTCTTGACGTACGCGGGAGATCTTTACAATGTCACCCGGCATAACTTCGGCATCGTAATTTATGAGAAGCTCTTTCAAAGGTCTCTCCTTGATATCTTCTGGTTTTACAGCGTCAATGGCCCATACAGCATATTTTACATTATTAACATGACCGTTGGTGTCAATCTCGGACCATGTAACAGGGTGTTTTCTCACGAGCTCAGGTTCTACATCTACCGGAACAACAACCTTGTCGGCAGGAGTAACAATTGCATCCATGGCGGTATCGTTCAACGCCAGGTCATTATTGCGAACCAAACGGCGTGTGTTCAAGTCTATAATAAGCCATGATGTTGTTGCAAGAACCATTGGGTTGCCCTCTTTGTCGCTGAGTATGAAGTCGCGAAGGTAAAAGAGCTTTGACATACCCTTGTGCCATGTTTTGAGATTTACTTCTTCACGCCATTTTGGAGTATTTATGAACTTGACGTTTATGCGTGACAGCACCCATGCGGTATTACTGTTTATCATCTCGTCATACCCAAACCCGAGTGTGGTCGCATTTACTCCTGCTGCTTCCTGCATCAGGTCAAGCATCGCTGTGGGACGCATGAGTTGGTTTGCATCTGCTTCGTAGCAGGTGATTGTGTGGTCTTTAGAATAGGTCTTGCTCATAACTATCTATTTTTATTTACAATAATATTTCAGCCAGTTGTCAAACAACTTGCGGGCTGTGGCTTGCCAACGGTTTACCGGTTCGTTGGCAGGGTTGTCATCGCGGTAGTAATTCAGTGGAAGTTCAATAGGTAATCCCTTTGACACGTCGCGTTTGTATTCTCCGTCAAGGGTGTATAGTGCATATTCCGAGTGTCCTGTAATGAAGAAGTCTTTTCTTCCACGCTCTTGCATGATATATACTCCCGACAGTGCCGACTCTGAAAGCAACTCGATACGCTTCTCGGCGATAATATCTTCGCGGTGCAGTTCTGTGTGTCTGCTGTGCGGAACATATATAGTCTCTTCCACTCCGTTGAACAGTGGCTCTTGAGGTTTTGCTATAGTGTGTGGGAATACACCGAACATCTTTTGCGGTAGCAGGTATTTCTGTATGCCGAAACGCTGGTAAAGACCTGCTTGTGCCGCCCAACAGATGAAAAGCGTCGAGGTCACATGCTCTTTTGCCCAATCGAAAATTCTGCACAGCTCCTCCCAATATGTCACATCCTCATATTCAATCTTTTCAATAGGTGCTCCTGTGTTGATAAGTCCATCGAAGTGGCAATCCTTTATTGTGTTGAATGAGGTGTAGTATAGCTCCATATGTTCGGGACTTGCGTGCTTTGGTATGTGTGTGTCGAGCTTGAGTAATGTCAACTCTATCTCTTCATCCGAAAAAGAGAGAAGGCGAATAAAATCGGCCTCGGTTGTCTCTTTCATCGGCATTATATTCAGCAATGCAATGTGCAAGGTCTTTGCAGTGGCTCTCTCAAGTTCATCCACTGCAATACCTTCGTTTTTCACCAGTTGCAACGCCGGCAACCCTGCAGGAACTTTTATAGGCATATTTTTACCAGATATTCAGACGCTCTTCGGCAGGAACGAACATCGGGTCGTTCTCTGTGATGCCAAATGCTGTGTACCAGTCATCGATGTGGGGCAGGGTGCCGTTTACTCTCCAGCGTGAAAGCGAGTGGGGATCGCTCTTGGTGAGGTTGCGTATCTCCTCGTCGCGGATATTGCCTGCCCATACGTTAGAATATGAGAGGTAGAAACGCTGCTCGGGGGTGAAACCATCCTTTACAGGCAGAGGGTTCTCGGCAGTAGCGTTCTTGAATGCCTGCATAGCGATAGTCAGACCGCCATGGTCGGCAATGTTCTCGCCTACTGTAA
>JAGCJL010000020.1 GCA_017647975.1 Bacteroidaceae bacterium
CAGTAAATAACTAATCAACAATGCGATGAAATGGACTTTCATCGCAGTGTTGTGTATTGTTCTCTATGCCGAGATGGCATATCGGCTTGGTGGACGGAGGAGAGCGGCGAACGAAGGGGCGGGCTGAACCTATGGCAAACCTTTCCAAGGAGAGTGGATAAAACTATAAATTTCATAAAATGTCATTACAACAATCCTTGTTATGAAAATTTTGTGAAATTTTAGAACGGCTTCTAAAATAAAGCATTATATTTGCATCAATGGCTTTTTCGCCTGACGACGGAAAAGCCTTGTTGTTTGTTTAAGGCAACAGAAGACTAATAACCTTAAATTTTGTAAAGATGAGCGAAAGTATCAAACCGAATGTACAGCCTCAAGAGCTGAACATTGCGAGTACTCCTGAACAGGCTGCCAATGCCGCTACGACTGAGTTTATAGAGCAGAACAGCATTGAAGAGGAGACTCCACAAGTGCAAACTGAAGATGTTGACACAACTGATGTCAACGAGAACTCAAAACCGGCGACACGTCAGGAGATTGTCGATCGTTTGAAGGCTATTGCCGAAAGCGGTGACGTGCTTACCTGCAAGGCTGAGGTTGAGTCTTTGAAAGTTCTTTTCTACCGTCTGCGTACAGCAGAGCTTGAAATCGCCCACAAGGAGTTCATTGCTCAGGGTGGTGATGCGGAACTCTTTATTCCACAGCCCGATGAACTTGAAGAACCTTTCAAGAGTAATATGAGTATTATCAAGGCTAAACGCAACGAGTGGATTGCTGCTCAGGAGGCTGAAAAGAACGCTAACTATGAGGCAAAGATGGAACTTTTGTCACAGTTGCAGGCTTTGGTTGAGAAAGCGGCGCAGGAAACACCTGAAGTGAATGAGTTCAAGGCATTGCAGCAGCGTTGGAAAGAGATAACAAATATACCTCAGGATAAGGTGGCTAACATGTGGAAGCAATACCAACTTTTGGTTGAGCAGTTCTATGATGTTCTTAAGATAAACCATGAATTCCGCGAATATGACTTCAAGAAGAATCTTGAGGTAAAAACAAAACTATGTGAAGCTGCTGAGGCTCTTGAGAACGAAGAGGATGTTGTTGCGGCTTTCCGTCAGTTGCAGCAGTTGCATAACGAATTTCGCGAGACCGGTCCTGTGGCTCCCGAATTGAGAGAAGAGATTTGGACACGTTTCAAGAATGCTTCTACTGTTGTGAATCGTCGTCATCAGGATTTCTTTGAGTCTAAGAAAGATGCAGAAAACAAGAATCTTGAGCAGAAAGTTGCTATTTGTGAAGAGGTTGAGGCAATGCTTAACAATGTGCCGGCAACTTATCAGGCATGGAACGATGCCACTCAAAAGGTTCTTGATTTGCAGGCTGCATGGAGAGAGATTGGTTTTGCTCCTCAAAAGATGAATATGAAGGTCTTTGAGCGTTTCCGTGCCGCATGTGACGAATTCTTCAAGCAGAAGAGTGAGTTCTATAAAGAGGTGAAGAATGCTGTTTCGGCTAACATTGAACGCAAGAAGTCTCTTTGCGAACAGGCCGAGGCTTTGAAGGATAGTGAGGATTGGAAGGCTACAGCCGATAAATTGACTAAATTGCAGAAAGAGTGGAAAGAGGTTGGACCTGTTCCACAGAAACAGTCTGAATTGCTCTGGAAACGCTTTGTTGGTGCATGTGATGCATTCTTTGAGAAACGTAATGCTGCAACATCGTCACAGCGTAGCGTTGAGCAGGAGAATTTGAAACAGAAACGTGCTGTCATTGAGAAAATTAAGGCGATAGATACCAATCTTCCCGGTGAGGAGCAGACAAGGATGGTTGCTGAACTTGCAAAAGAGTGGAATGCAATAGGTCATGTGCCGTTCAAGGAGAAAGATGTTGTATATAAAGAGTATCGCGATGCTACAAATGCTATTTACAATGCATTGCATGTGAATGCCAATGAACGTAAACTGGCTAACTTCCGTAATAATATCGGTAAGGGTGGCAACAGCTTGCAGCGTGAACGTGAGCATCTTATCCGTCAGTACGAGGCTATGAAGAACGAGATTGCCACATATGAAAACAATATCGGCTTCTTGAGTGTGTCAAATAAGAAAGGTGCAAGCCTTGTCGATGTGATGCATCAGAAGGTTGAGAAACTAAAGAAGGATGCCGAGGTTATTCTCAAGAAGATTCATCTTGTTGAGGACGAGATAGAGAAGGGTAACAAATAACTTGTTTCTTTAATAACTGTAATAATTATGAGTGTGTCCACAAGGACACACTCATTTGTAAAAATAAAAATCATGTTTATTTCAATAATCAGCTTTATTGCCGGTATAGTGCTTGTAATAAAGGGTGCCGACTGGTTGACTGAAGGTGCTTCGGCACTTGCAAGACGTTATGGAATTAGCGAACTTGTAATAGGATTGACAATTGTTGCACTTGGCACATCATTGCCCGAACTTGTCATCAGTACAGGTGCGGCATTAAAGGGGAGTTCTGGTATTGCTCTTGGCAATATCATTGGCAGTAATATCTTTAACGGCCTTTTGATTCTTGGTGTTGCAGCATTGATAGCTCCAATAAGGTTCAATGCACGCATGCTGACACGCGAAATACCATTTAATCTGTTGGCATCAATAGTTCTGCTACTTGTATCGGGCAGCATGTTGCTTGGCGGTGGAGAGGGTGAGTATGTTACACGTTACAGTGGTCTGCTTCTGCTCTGTTTTCTCGCAATATTTGTACGCTACACATTCTCTATTACGGGAACCGATGAAGGTGAGGAAGATGAACATGAACGCCTTTCGGTTGCTAAGATTATCTTTTTCATATTGATTGGTTTGGCTGCACTTATCTTTGGAGGTAATCTCTTTGTTGACGGAGTAACGGCTTTGGCACGTGTTGTCGGGCTGTCAGAGGCTGTCATTGGTATTACAATAGTTTCGGCCGGCAGTTCATTGCCTGAACTTGCGGTCTCTGTCAATGCTGCTCGTAAAGGAAATGTTGGTATAGCCCTTGGTAATGTGTTGGGAAGTAATATTCTGAATATATTCCTTATTCTGGGTTGCAGTGCTACAATTTCTCCAATAGCACTCGATGGATTCAGTTTTGTCGATTTCTATGTTTTGCTTGCATCGTCTCTGCTGATATATGCTGTAACACGTTTTGGCGGTAAAGCAATAATCACCCGTATAGAAGGAGCTGTGCTTGTAGCTGCTTATGTGGCATATACCGCATATCTTATAATGAGGTCATGACGGTAAGTTTTGTTTTATGACAAAATGTCGCACTCTTGTTGTTGAAAAATGACGTTTTTGTCGTTAAACATTTTTGGCACGCTTTTCGTTATATAAATAATGTAGGCACTTTTGTGCGTTTGTAAAGTTTAATAAGGTATAATATAAATTAAAGAAAAAATCATGAACATCAAACCATTGGCAGACAGAGTGCTCATTTTGCCTCAGCCTGCAGAAGAGAAAACTATTGGTGGTATTATAATCCCTGACACTGCTAAGGAAAAACCTTTACAGGGTAAGGTTGTTGCTGTTGGCAACGGTACAAAGGACGAGGAAATGGTGATTGCTGTTGGCGATCAGGTTCTTTATGGCAAATATGCCGGAACTGAACTTGAACACGAAGGCGAGAAGTATCTTATCATGCGTCAAAGTGATGTACTTGCAATCTTGGGATAATTACAGAATAATTTAATGATAAATAAATATGGCTAAAGAGATTTTGTTCAATATGGATGCTCGCGACCAACTCAAGAAAGGTGTCGATGAGCTTGCTAATGCAGTAAAGGTTACACTTGGTCCTAAGGGCCGTAATGTAATTATTGAGAAGAAATTCGGTGCTCCACACATTACTAAGGATGGTGTTTCTGTAGCTAAGGAGATTGAACTTGCCGATGCTTATATGAATACCGGTGCTCAACTTGTCAAATCGGTTGCAGCAAAGACTAACGATGATGCCGGTGACGGTACAACAACAGCGACATTGCTTGCTCAGGCTATCATTACCGAGGGTTTGCGTAATGTTACAGCCGGTGCTAATCCAATGGATTTGAAACGTGGTATTGATAAGGCTGTGACAAAGGTTGTTGAGTCTATCAAGCAGCAGAGCGAAGAGGTAGGTACTGATTATGACAAGATAGAACAGGTTGCTTCAATATCGGCGAACAACGATGCTGAAATAGGTAAACTTATTGCTGATGCAATGCGTAAGGTCTCAAAGGATGGTGTTATCACTATTGAGGAGGCTAAGAGCCGCGATACTACTATTGGTGTTGTTGAGGGTATGCAGTTTGACCGTGGTTATCTCTCGGCCTACTTCATAACAGATACCGAGAAGATGGAGTGTCAGATGGATAATCCGTTCATCCTCATTTATGATAAGAAAATTACTAATCTAAAAGATATGTTGCCTATTCTTGAGGCGGCAGTACAGACAGGTCGTCCTCTTCTGATTATTGCAGAGGATGTTGAGAGTGAAGCTCTTACAACTTTGGTTGTAAACCGTTTGCGTTCACAGTTGAAGATTTGTGCAGTTAAGGCTCCAGGCTTTGGTGATCGTCGCAAGGATATGCTTGAGGATATTGCAACTCTCACAGGTGGTATCGTTATCAGCGAGGAGAAGGGTATTAAGCTCGAACAGGCTACACTTGAGATGCTCGGTACATGTAGCAAGATTACTGTTAGCAAGGATAATACAACAATTGTTGACGGTAATGGCGATAAGGAGGCTATTGCAGCTCGCGTGGCTCAAATCAAGGCTCAGATTGCAACTACAAAGAGTGATTACGACAAGGAGAAACTTCAGGAGCGTCTTGCAAAACTATCAGGTGGTGTTGCTGTTCTTTATGTTGGTGCAGCATCTGAGGTTGAGATGAAGGAGAAGAAGGATCGTGTGGATGATGCATTGTGTGCTACACGTGCAGCTATTGAAGAGGGTATTGTTCCTGGTGGTGGCGTGGCTTATATCCGTTCTATCGATAATCTTGAGAACCTTGAGACTGTAAATGAGGATGAGAAAACCGGTGTGGCTATTGTGAAACGTGCCATTGAGGAGCCTTTGCGTCAGATTGTTGCCAATGCCGGCAAGGAGGGCGCTGTGGTTGTACAGAAGGTACGCGAGGGTAGCGGTGACTTTGGTTACAATGCTCGTGCCGATGTTTATGAGAATCTCTTTGCTGCCGGTGTTGTGGATCCTGCCAAGGTAACACGTGTGGCACTTGAGAATGCGGCATCTATCGCTGGTATGTTCCTCACAACAGAGTGTGTTATTGTTGAGAAAAAGGAGGATAAACCTGAAATGCCTATGGGTGCTCCCGGTATGGGCGGCATGGGTGGCATGATGTAATATTCTTATATTTGCAAAAAAAACAGACGCAGTTAATGCGTCTGTTTTTTTGCTTCTCTCGCTTACAGAGGGGAATAAAAAAAGGAGAACGGGCAGAGATATCCGTTCTCCTTAATGCATATATAAAGAGATGACACTTTATTTATATGCATCTTTTATCTATGGTTATTTTATTTCGTTCTTCAAATCGTTGCTGTAGTATTGGAAGAAATCGTGATTCAGGATTGTTGAAATCTTTTCAAGCAATGCTGTGTCAATGCTTTCACGCTTGAATATACTATAGACATTTGTTCTGTCACAACAGAGTTGTTTAGCAAATGAAGATGCTGAAAGCCCCTGTTGGTCGAATATCTCTTTTATGATGTTTCCGATGTGTATCATGGTCATTCAAGTGTGATTATGGTAACTTTATAAATATTCAGAACTTTTAAGTTTCTGCACAAAAATATAGTTTTGCATATTACTTGCAAATGTTTTTATGTTATTATATTTCTACAAAGTATTGACAATTAGAGAAATATAGCCTTTTATTGTGTTTTTTGCCTTGGGTAATTCTTTTTTTATAAGATTGGGATAGGAATGTTGGTGACATTGATGAGTTTTCATTTATTAAATTTTTTTATTTTTTTTACAGTGTAATAAATAGTGATAAATGATTGATAATAATGCATTATTTTCTTATCTTCGCAAAAGTTTCATGCAATGTATAACATTAAATTCCAAGATTATGAAAAAAATATTTATAATTGCTGTTGCAGTTTGTTCTGTTTTTGCTGTTACTTCTTGTAAATCATCAAAGGAAAGTGCTTATCAAAAGGCATACGATGAGGCTCGCCAAGTAGAACAGACTGATGATGTAGAAATTGCTCCGGTTGCATCTTCTACAAAGAATGTGGCTCAGGATGCCGACACTTCATATCGTACTGAAAAAGTTGTTTTGGCATCGGGCAAAGAGGGTGCGTTAAAGGATTTCAGTGTTGTATGCGGTAGTTTCTCTTCTAAAGAGAATGCCGAGAAATTGCGTGCGTCTCTTGTTGAAGAAGGATACAATGCAATTGTTGCACAAAATCCTGAAACCGGTATGTATCGTGTAATTTGTGCTTCATTCGATACAAAAGAGGAAGCTGCTGTCAGCCGTGCACAGTTCAAGGCTGATCATCCACAGAACAACGACTTCCAGAAGGCTTGGTTGCTTTACAATAAGTAATGTCTGTGTCGGGAGGCTTACAATAACCATAATCAATAATATATGAGCGAGAATATAGGTTTTAGGGTGCAAGAGTATGCTGGTCCTGTAAAACGCTTTTGCCAGACATTGGATCTTAAGGACAATCCGGAACTGATTGCCGAATATCGTCGTCGTCATAGTGAAGGCGAGACGTGGAAGGAGGTCATTGACGGAATTCGTGAAGTGGGTATTCTTGAAATGGAAATATATCTGCTGGGTACACGTCTGTTCATGATTGTGGAAACTCCGCTTGATTTTGATTGGGACAAGTCCATGGCACGTCTTGCGACATTACCTCGTCAGCAGGAGTGGGAAAATTATATGGCTGAATTTCAAGAGGCAGCTCCAGGTGCTTCTTCTGATGAAAAGTGGCGTATGATGGAACGAATTTTTCATTTATATAAGTAATAAATAATGGCTCAAGGAAGAGAAAAACTTGTAGAGAAGAAGTATCTCTTTACTTTTATTCTGATAACATTGCTTTTTGCATTGTGGGGATTTGCTAATGATGTTACAAATCCTATGGTTGCTGCTTTTCAGACATTGATGGAGTTGTCTGCTTTTGAGGCGGCATTGGTGCAGTTTGCCTTTTATGGCGGTTATGCTACAATGGCTGTTCCTGCAGCATTGTTTATTCGCCGTTTCAGTTACAAGAGTGGTATTCTGCTTGGTTTGGGATTGTATGCAGTGGGTGCATTCCTTTTTATACCTGCAGCAGAATATCAGGAATTCTCTTTCTTCTGTTTGTCTCTTTACATATTGACGTTTGGTCTTGCATTCCTTGAAACAACCGCCAATCCTCTAATACTCTCTTTGGGTGCAAAAGAGACATCGACACAGCGTCTAAATCTTGCACAGGCTTTCAATCCTGTTGGCTCTTTGATGGGTATGGCTGTTGCATCAACATTGGTATTGCCTAATCTGATTTCGGACAGACGTGATGTCTCAGGCGATATAATCTTCCACACTTTGAGCGAATCAGAAAAGGCCGGAATACGTCTGCACGATTTGGCTGTTATACGTGACCCGTATGTGATTTTAGGAGTGGTTGTACTTCTTGTTTTTGTGGTTATCTCCATGAAGAAGATACCTCGCGTCAACAGTACTGCAAAATTTGTCAGCAATAGGACTTCTATAAAGAATTTGTGGCATAACAGGCGTTATCGTTATGGTGTTGTTGCCCAGATGTTTTATGTTGCGGCACAGATTATGGTTTGGACATTTATTATCCAATATGCCGATAATCTTGGTATTGACAAGGCTACGGCTCAGAACTATAATATCTGTGCAATGTTTATGTTCTTGTGCAGTCGCTTTATAACAACATTCCTGATGAGATACATCAAGTCATATAAATTGTTGACAATATTTGCGATAGGAGCTACATTGGCTTCGGTAGGAACAATTATTATTCAAGGTATTTGGGGACTGTATTGTCTTGTTGTCATAAGCTTCTTTATGTCATTGATGTTCCCTACTATATATGGTATTGCTCTTGAGAGAGTTTCTCGTGAGGATACGAATCTTGGTGCAGCATTTTTGGTTATGGCTATCGTAGGTGGTGCTTTGATGCCACCATTGCAAGGTGCAGTCATTGACCTTGGTACAATAGCCGGTTTCCCTGCTGTAAATATTTCATTTGCTTTGCCAATGCTCTGTTTTATAGCGGTAGCCCTTTATGGTTGGCGTTGTAGTTGGAACAGATAAAAAACTTTTTATAAAAATAAAAATCCGCAAATTTAAATTTGCGGATTTTTTTATTCAAAATTTAATGTCAGTTGTTGTGGCTCTTCACCGAGAAGGTTGAATGAGATGCGGTGATATGGTGTTACGCCATGTTCGCGAATTGCAGCCCTGTGTTTGGCTGTGGGGTAACCTTTATTATTCTGCCAATCATACATAGGATACTCCTTGGATATGGCAAGCATATAATCGTCTCTATAGGTCTTTGCGAGAATAGAGGCAGCGGCAATGCTCATGAATGTTGCATCTCCTTTTATTACAGTATTGTGTGTTATGCCGGGGTAGGGGGTAAACTTGTTTCCGTCAATTAGAAGATGCTCGGGGCGTGTTGTGAGTTTATCTACAGCACGGTGCATGGCTAATATTGATGCACGTAGAATATTTATTTTGTCTATCTCTTCGGCTGTTACAATGCCTACAGCCCATGCAATGGCTTCCTTTTGTATTACCTCACGTAATTGATAGCGTTGTGATTCGTTGAGTTGCTTGGAGTCGTTAAGCAGTTCGTTCTTGAAATCCGGTGGTAGAATTACTGCTGCTGCATATACGTCACCGGCAAGGCAACCTCGTCCGGCTTCGTCGCATCCGGCTTCAATAACTCCCGCTGTTTGGTATGGTTTCAACATTATTCAAACATTTTTATTGCTCTATGCAATCCGTTGATAAAGATATCGACTTCTTCTTTTGTATTATATATAGCAAATGATGCACGTATTGTTCCCGGAATTCCCAAGTGCTCGATGAGTGGTTGGGCACAGTGATGCCCAGTACGTACAGCTATGCCAAGACGGTCAAGTATTGTACCAATGTCGGCAGGGTGAATGTCACCGGCAAGAAAAGATACGGCAGCACCATCGGGAGTACCGAAAATTCTTATTCCGGGAATCTTTTTTAACTCCTCTACAGCATATTCCGTCAACTCTCTTTCGTATTTGGCAATATTTTCTATTCCAATGCCTTTAACCCATTCAAGTGCCTTGCCTAATGCAATTATGCCAACATAATCAGGGGTACCGGCTTCAAATTTATATGGCAATTCATTGAATGTCGTTTTCTCAAAACTAACAGTTTTTATCATCTCGCCACCACCATGATAGGGGCACATTGCCTCAAGCCATTTTTTCTTGCCATAAAGGACACCAACTCCGGTTGGAGCATATACTTTGTGGCCACTGAATGCGTAGAAGTCGGCATCAAGAGCCTTTACATCAATTTTCTTGTGTGGGATACTTTGTGCCCCATCAACAAGTACCGGTATATTGTGGTTGTGTGCAATGTTTACAATCTCTTTTATAGGATTGCTTATGCCGAGCACGTTTGATACATGTGTGACACTTACCAAACGTGTTCGTTCATTGAATAGTGACTTGTATGATTCTATATCAAGAGTGCAGTCTGCTGTCAAAGGAATTATACGCAATGTTATTCCAATGCGGTCACGTAGCATCTGCCAGGGAACAATATTACTGTGGTGTTCCATTGTGGAGATTATAATCTCGTCACCGCTCTTTAGAAATGTTGTTCCAAATGATGATGCAACAAGGTTTATACTTTCTGTTGTTCCACGAGTAAATATAATCTCCTCAGTACTTTCGGCACCAATAAATTCCCTGACAGTTTCGCGTGTATTTTCCATCGCTGTTGTCGCAACTTGTGACAAGTGATGAACGCCACGGTGTACATTGGAATTTATAGTTTTATAAACATTGCTTATGCAGTTAATGACACATTGCGGTTTCTGTGTCGTAGCGGCGTTGTCAAGATAGACAAGTGGCTTGCCATAAACCGTTTCACCGAGTATGGGGAATTCTTTGCGTATATCTTCTATATTAAGCATACGTATCTCTTTTTTATTTACAAAGTGAACATCCTTTACAGTGGTTCAGTTCTCCGCGGAACCTCTTTTCAACCAATAAGTGCAGACGGTCTCTGAGAGTGTCTATCTTGATGTTTTCTATAACTTCACCGGCAAAGGCATACATTAGCAGGTGACGTGCTTCATCGGCAGGTATTCCGCGTTGCTGCATGTAGAAGAGTGCATTTTCATCCAATTGTCCCACTGTTGAACCGTGGCTACACTTTACATCATCGGCGTAGATTTCAAGTTGTGGCTGTGCATACATGTGAGCACATGTCGTGAGGCATAGGTTGCGGTTTGTCTGCTGTGAAACAGTCTGCTGTGCATCGGTACGGATAAGCATCTTGCCGGCAAATACTCCGGTAGATTCTTCATCAAGGATGTATTTGTAAAGTTCGTTGCTTGTGCAATGTGGTACTTTATGATCGACAAGTGTTCTATTGTCTATATGCTGCTGTTTGTCTCCAATAGCAAGTCCGTTTATATTTGTTTCAGCTCCTTTACCTTCAAGTTCTACTTCGATATAATTACGTGTAAAACCGTTTGTCAATGTTATATTGCTGTGGTTGAAACGGCTATCGCCATCTTGATGGACATACAAATTGCCTAAACGTGTGTTCTGTGCTGATGTCTCTTCAAGTTCGTAGAGATCAAGTGAAGCACCGCGTGCCATGAATATCTCGGTTACCGCAGTTGACAGTGTCTGTAACTTTGATGCCGAGTGGTCGCATAGCAATATGCTTGCCTTACTGTTTTCCTCCATGATAATAAGCAAGCGTCTATTATTCAGCATTTCAACATTGCTGTGGAGTAGTGCAACAATCTGTATAGTCTCTTCTATCTCGCAATTTCGCGGAATGTATATGACAATACCTTCTTGAACAAAGGCTGTATTGAATTGTACAGTACTGTCACCTCTTTCAGCAAGACGGTTATAGTAAGGTTCAAGCAGAGTAGGAGTGTTTGTGGCAATATTGTTAAGGCTTCCTATTATAACTCCATTCGGCAAAGGTTTCTCGTTCTTTTCATCTTGAACAAAACTGTCGTTTACAATATAAGCCCTATATGTTTTCAAGTTAGGAACATCGCAGGTAAATGTATCCTGTAAATCAATATTTGCAGTGATACGTCCCAAGTTCATTCCGTAGTCTGCCGCGAAACGCTTGGATACATTAGTGTGTAGCCAATTCTCCTCTTTTATTCCAGGGAAACCGTTGTTCTTGAACTTTAGGAAAGCCTTTGCACGTTCTGCATTAAGCAATGACGCACACGGCTTTTCAAGAAGTTCTCTGTTCTTCTCGAATAAATCAATATACTCCTGTGCGTACTCCATCTTAGTTCTCGTTTTTTATCCAATCGTATCCTCGTTCTTCAAGCTCCATCACAAGTTCCGGGCCGGCTGTCTTTACAATCTTGCCATTGTAAAGAATATGTACAATATCGGGCTTGATATAGTCAAGAAGTCTCTGGTAGTGTGTAATAACGATACTTGATGTATCTTCACGCTTCAGTTTGTTGACTCCTTCGGCTACAATACGCAAAGCGTCAATGTCAAGGCCTGAGTCTGTCTCGTCAAGGATGCTCAATGTTGGTTCAAGCATTGCCATCTGGAATATCTCGTTACGCTTTTTCTCTCCGCCGCTGAAGCCTTCGTTGACCGAGCGGTTTGCAAGTTTGCTGTCAAGGTTTACCAATGCACGTTTCTCACGCATCATCTTCAAGAATTCGGTAGCATTCATTGGCTCTTCACCCAAATATTTACGTTTTGCATTTATTGCAGCACGCATAAAGTTTGTGATGCTGACACCTGCAATTTCCACCGGATATTGGAACGAGAGGAATATACCTTCGTGGCTTCTTTCTTCTGGAGCAAGTTCAAGAAGGTTCTTGCCTTTGTATATTATTTCACCCTCGGTAACAGTATATGCAGGGTGTCCGACAAGTACATTGCTCAATGTGCTTTTTCCTGAACCGTTGGGGCCCATGATTGCATGTACCTCACCGCTTTTGATGGTTAGGTTTATTCCTTTGAGTATCTCTTTGCCATCTATTGTGGCGTGAAGATTCTTTATTTCAAGTAGATTTTCCATTTTTTTCATCTGTTTTTAACCGACAGCACCTTCGAGCGAAACACTCAGTAGCTTTTGTGCCTCAATGGCAAATTCCATCGGTAGTTTGTTTAGCACCTCTTTCGCGTATCCGTTGACAATCAATCCAATAGCCTCTTCGGTGTCAATTCCGCGTTGGTTACAATAGAAAAGTTGTTCTTCGGAAATCTTTGATGTAGTGGCTTCGTGTTCAATTATGGCACTGTTGTTATGTATATCCATGTAGGGGAATGTGTGGGCACCACATTCATTGCCAAGCAAAAGTGAATCGCATTGGCTGTAGTTGCGTGCTCCTTCAGCATTTTTGCTTACACGTACCAAACCACGGTATGAGTTCTGGCTTTTACCTGCCGAAATACCTTTACTTATAATGGTGCTTCGGGTGTTCTTGCCCAAATGTATCATCTTGGTTCCGGTATCGGCTTGCTGGTAGTTGTTTGTGAGAGCCACTGAATAGAACTCGCCTTGCGAATTGTCGCCACGCAGTATGCAACTCGGGTATTTCCATGTAATGGCAGAACCGGTTTCAACCTGTGTCCATGAGAGTTTGCTTCCTCTTCCTCGGCAGTCACCACGCTTGGTTACAAAGTTATATACACCACCTTTACCTTCTGCATCACCGGGATACCAGTTCTGTACGGTGCTATATTTTACTTCGGCATTGTCATTTACAATAATCTCAACAATTGCTGCATGCAACTGGTTTTCATCACGCATTGGTGCTGTACATCCTTCAAGGTATGATACATAACTCTCGTCATCGGCAACAATGAGCGTACGCTCAAATTGTCCTGTATTGGCTGCGTTTATTCTAAAGTATGTCGAAAGTTCCATAGGGCAGCGTACTCCCTTTGGAATATATACGAATGAACCGTCGCTGAAGACTGCAGTATTGAGTGCCGCGAAGAAGTTGTCGCGGTAGTTTACTACAGTTCCAAGATACTTGCGGACAAGATCGGGGTATTCTTGGACTGCTTCACTCATTGAACAGAATATGATACCTTTTTCTTTCAACTCCTCTTTGAAGGTTGTCTTTACCGATACAGAATCCATAACGGCATCTACAGCCGTGCCGCTGAGTGCAAGACGTTCTTCAAGTGGGATACCTAACTTTTCAAATGTCTTCATCAGCTCCGGGTCAATCTCTTTATTCTTGTTGTCCTTGCTTTTTTTCAAAGGATCGGCATAATAGGAGATTGCCTGATAATCTATTGGCGGAATATTCAGGTGCGGCCAAGTGGGCATCTGTAATGTCAGCCAATGTCTATATGCTTTCAAACGGAACTCAAGCAACCATTCAGGCTCATTTTTCTTTTTTGAAATGAGTCTGATGATTTCTTCATTGAGTCCGTTCTCGATGATTTCTGTCTTTATCTTGCTGACAAAACCGAATTTATAGGCTTTGTTGGCTATTTTCTTTAATATATTGTTCTTTTTTTTCATCTATCTTCTTCGCCTCCTCGATGATTAAAAAGGTAACCTCAGCAACTTCATTATATAACAATGATTCTTTTTGCGAAGTTTTTCCGGTTATATTGTTGTCTGGGGCAATGCTTTCGCTGATATTTACTCCCAGAACAACTACACCCAGTGCAATTATTATTGAAAATATTGCACCCAAAATTCTATCTACCCAACCAAGCAAAACAGCTTTCAATAACCATCGTAGAATCAATCCGGCAATGTTTATTACAATTGTTACGGCTAAAATAATAATGATGAATCCCAAAATGGTACATACTATATCATCCCAGCCACTCAACTCTTGTAACCACGCAGCTGCTTTTGGGTAGAAAATTGTAGCTTGGAGCAAGCCTATAGCTATGCCTGCTCCAAAGCTCAACTGTTTGATAAGTCCCGATTTCAGTCCAAACAGCATACCAATGCCGGCTACAACTAAAAGGACTATATCTAATGTGTTCATGTTCTATTATTACAACTTCTGTTTTACCTCAACCTGTACGAATGTCTCAATGATATCACCTACCTTGATATCGTCTTGTGAAGTAAGGCTTATACCACATTCAAAGTTTGTACCAACCTCTTTAACATCTTCCTTGAAGCGTTTGAGGGCAGCAAGTGAACCAGTGTGGATAACGATACCGTCGCGGATAAGTCTTGCACGGTCTGTACGTTTTACCTTTCCCTCGCGAACCATACATCCGGCAACAGTACCAACCTTGCTGATGTGGAATGTTTCGCGTACTTCGATAGTAGCAGTAATCTCTTCCTTGACAATAGGTGCAAGCATACCTTCCATTGCAGCATTAACCTCTTCTATCGCATCGTAGATGATAGAGTAGATACGGATATCCACACCTTCGTTCTCAGCAACTTTTCGTGCTGTTTGAGAAGGACGAACCTGGAAGCCGACAATGATGGCATCTGATGCAGCAGCGAGGCTTACATCGCTCTCCGAAATTTGTCCCACAGCTTTGTGTATGACGTTAACCTGAATTGTTTCAGTTGACAACTTGATAAGTGAGTCGCTGAGTGCTTCGATAGAACCGTCCACGTCACCCTTGACAATGATATTGAGTGTCTGGAAGTTACCGAGTGCAATACGACGACCAACCTCGTCAAGAGTAAGCATCTTTTGTGTACGCAAGCCTTGTTCGCGTTGCAACTGTTCACGTTTACCTGTGATTTCACGTGCTTCGCGTTCGCTCTCTACAACGTTGAATGTATCACCGGCAGCCGGTGCACCGTTGAGACCAAGGATTAGTGCAGGTTCTGCAGGTCTAATTTCTTTGATACGTTGATTACGCTCATTGAAAATCGCTTTAACCTTACCCCATTGTGTTCCGGCAACAACAATGTCACCAACTCTCAAAGTACCGTTCTGTACAAGTACAGTAGCAACATAACCACGGCCTTTGTCAAGCGTAGATTCAATTACAGAACCTGTTGCTTTGCGGTTTGGATTAGCTTTCAATTCAAGCATTTCTGCCTCAAGAAGAACTTTTTCCATCAGTTCCTCAACACCCATACCTGCTTTTGCCGAAATCTCTTGTGATTGGTATTTGCCACCCCAATCCTCAACAAGCATATTAAGGTTTGCAAGTTCCTCCTTAATACGGTTTGGATCAGCTGTAGGCTTATCACACTTGTTGATAGCGAAGACGATAGGTACACCTGCCGCCATAGCATGGTTGATAGCCTCTTTGGTCTGTGGCATCACATTGTCATCGGCTGCAATAATGATAATAACGATATCGGTAATCTTGGCACCACGGGCACGCATAGCTGTAAAGGCTTCGTGACCTGGAGTGTCAAGGAATGTAATCTTCTTGCCACTCTCCATCTTCACGTTATATGCACCAATGTGCTGTGTAATACCACCGGCCTCACCGGCAATTACATTTGCTTTGCGAATGTAGTCGAGTAGTGATGTCTTACCATGGTCAACGTGTCCCATGACGGTGATAATTGGAGCACGAGGTTCCAAATCCTCTTCTGTATCAACAGCTTCTTCAATGGCATTTGCCACTTCGGCACTTACATATTCTGTAGTGTAACCGAACTCCTCGGCAACGATGTTAATTGTTTCTGCATCAAGACGCTGGTTGATTGAAACCATCATACCAATGCTCATACAAGTTGCAATTACCTGTGTTACAGAGATGTTCATCATACTTGCAAGTTCGTTTGCAGTAACAAACTCTGTAAGTTGCAGAACCTTGCTCTGTTCCATCTCTTCGCTTAACTGCTGCATCTGTCTCTCGGCAACCATATCACGCTTTTCTTTACGGTATTTTGCCGATTTGTTAGACTTACCGCGGCTTGTCAAACGATCAAGTGTCTCCTTAATCTGCTTTGAAACATCTTCGTCGCTAACATCATTCTTATCAAAGCGTTTGTGTTGACGGTCACGGTCTTTGCGGCTACCTTGAGATGGATTATTGCTCTTGTTGCGGTTAGCACTCCAATCCTTGTTGTCGTTTTCTTTGACATCATTGATATCAACACGCTGGCTGTTGATGCGTTGGCGTTTCTTTTTCTTCTCATTGCTCTCGCCTTGAGAGTTGTTCTGCTGACGCTGTGCCTCACGCTGTTGTTTACGTTGTTCCTCGCGTTGTTTATCTTTCTCTTCACGCTCTTTCTTTTTCTCCTCTTTGCTCTTTTTCTTAGGGCGTGTCGATTGATTTATTGCTGAAAGGTCTATCTGACCAATGATGTTAAGTTTGGGTGCCACCTCTTCAACTTGTGTAAGCTGTGCCTGTGTTGCTTCTGCAGCAACGTTCTTGGGCTCTTCAACAACAGGTTGTGGCTGTGCCGGTTTTTGCTCTACTGGTTTTGCCTGCTCTTTTGGCTGGTTAGGAACAGTTGCTTTTACCTCTTTTTTGATAGGCTTCTGTTCCTCTTTCTTCTTAGGTTGACTCTTCTTGTTTAATGCATCAAGGTCAATCTTGCCTGTAATCTTTATTGCAGGTTCTTCCTTCTTTGGAGTCTCTTTTACCTCGACCTTGGGCGTTTCAACAACTTGTGGAGTCTCAACAACAACCGGTTTTTCTTCAATAACGTGGTTGTTCTTGGGCTTCTCCTTGTTTTGACGCTCCTTAGTGAAGTTGTCCGATTGCATTCGTGCCTTTTTGTCGGCACTGAACTCTTCTATAAGCATCTGGTATCCATCTTCAGGAACTACAGCATTGGGGTCCTCTTTTATATTGAATCCCTTTTTCTGTAGAAATTCCACAATTGTGGATAGTCCCAGATTGAGTTCTTTTTGTACTTTATTTAATCTTATCTTCATTATAGATTCTTTTCTTGGGTTAATGTTTGAGATTTGTAGAAAAACTTCTATCAATCTTCGTTTTCAAACTCAGCATTAAGAACCTCCAAAAGGTGATCAACTGTATCCTCTTCGAGGTCAGCCTTTTCAATAAGTACCTCACGTGGAGCATTCAATACAGCTTTGGCTGTGTCATAACCAAGTTTCTTGATAGCCTCAATTACCCATTCTTCAATTTCATCGGCAAATTCATCAAGATAGATATCATCTTCCTGCTGTGCATCGACTTCACGATATACGTTGATTGTATATTCTGTAATCATACTTGCCAACTTGATGTTCATACCATCCTTACCGATAGCCAAAGAAACCTCTTCTTTCTTTAGGTTTACATCGGCAACTCGTTTCTCCTCGTCTATTGTGAGATTCTGAATCTTTGCAGGGCTCAATGCACGCTTGATGAATAGCTCGATGTTTGATGTGAATGGTATTACATCAATGTTCTCGTTGCGTAGCTCGCGAACAATACCATGAATACGTGAACCTTTCACACCTACGCATGCTCCTACAGGGTCGATACGCTCATCGTATGTCTCAACAGCAATTTTTGCACGCTTTCCTGGAATACGAGCGATTTTCTTGATTGTAATCAAACCGTCGTTGATTTCAGGAACTTCAAGTTCGAACAAACGCTGCAAGAACATTGGTGATGTACGGCTTAGAATAATCTTTGGGTTGTTGTTCTGGTTGTCAACGCGAGCGACAACAGCACGAACATTATCACCCTTACGGTAGAAATCGCTTGGAATCTGCTCGCTCTTTGGAAGAATGAGTTCATTACCCTCATCATCAACAAGCAAAAGTTCTTTCTTCCAAATCTGATAAACCTCAGCACTTACAATCTGACCAACTTTTTCAATGTATTTGTTGTAGAGGCTGTCTTTTTCCAACTCAAGGATTTTTGATGCAAGTGTCTGGCGTAGGTTAAGAATTGCACGACGTCCAAATTCTGCGAAGTTTACAATTTCACTAACCTCTTCTCCCTCTTCAAAAGTCTCGTCAATAAGTTGTGCCTCACTGAGAGAAATCTCAAAGTTGCTGTCTTTTACATCTTTGTCGGCAACAACAATACGGCGACGCTGAATCTCAAAGTCACCACGGTCTGGGTTTACGATAACAGAGTAGTTCTCGTCTGTGCCAAAAATGTTAATCAATACTTTGCGGAAACTCTCTTCGAGTACGCTGATCATTGTTGTACGGTCGATGTTTTTCGACTCTTTGAATTCTTGAAATGTATCAAGAAGGCTGATTGTTTCTTCTTTCTTTGCCATTTTATTTAAAATTTACAATATATTTCGTGTATTTTACTCCATTGTAGGGGAATGTCAAATCTTCCTCTACAATTTGTGGACGTTTTGCTCCCTCCACCTTTTCTTTTTTTGTGATTGTGATAGTGAAGTTCTCGTCATCGGCATTTTTAAGTATGCCTTTAAGTTTCTTACCCTCTTTTGTCAAGACTTCTACGTCAAGACCAACGTGGTTTTTGTATTGCTGGATAACTTTGAAGGGCTGTCCTAAACCGGCTGAACCAACTTCTAATTCATAATCATCAGCTTCGCCGTTCAAGCCGCTTTCAATGTGTCGGCTCAATTCAGCACAATCCTCAATCCAAACGCCTTCGGCATGGTCTATCTCTACTGTGATTTTGTCATCCTTGCCAATAGTTACATCTACTAAAAAATAGTCTTTATTGGCGAGCCACTCATTTGTAAGGTTAATTACTTGTTGTCTTTCAATCATATAGCTAAACTTCTGTTTTTGGAGTATGATCTGTTTGAATCTATTATATGAAAATGAGGGGCTTTTCGGCCCCTCATCATCATCATTTACTCTGCAAATTTAATAATAAATACTGTTTTGTGCAAGTCTTTGCCGTTTTTTTATAATGGTAATAATAAAATAGTTTCTCTCTCTCTCGTTTGGGAAATAAATATTATCTTAGCGACGTTAAAATATTATGTTATGTTGCGTACAAAAAAGAGTAGTAATTCAAATATGCGTTTCCTGTTTGGAAGCGTTGTGTTTTTTGCTGTAATAATCTTGTCGGTGATTTTGTTTACTTATTATGCCTTGAGTGAGGCTTGGCGTAAGTCGCCTGATTCTGATTTTTATTATATGGTGACTTTCTCACAAGATTTCGCAGGGTTGAATTATTCGGTATATTTAGACGATAGTTTGTTGTATGTCGGCGATCCTGTCGATGTTGATACAGTACTTAAGGTGAAACGCTATATAACTGAAGAACCGGTAAATATTGCCGGTATTGATACCGTTGTAAGGGTGCCTCATTTCACCTCTTCTTCATCGTTGTTTGTTGTTGATGGTAAAACCGATATCCCGACTATCATCAATGTTAATGACAACAGGGTCTTTGATTTGAGGCTTAGTTCGGGTAGGGTTGAGGCTATTATGCATTAACATGCTTGAAAATAACTGCAAGAGGAGCTGTACAGCTCCTCTTGCAGTTATTTTGCGGGTAATAGGATTTTGTTGTATTGCTCGGTATTGCTAAGTATCCTGTAGGCCTCTTTCAGGTCGGGATCTTCGCGTAGGTTGTATATGATTTCTCCTTTTTGACCGTAGTAACGTTTGATAATCTCGTCGGTCAAAAGGTGTTTTACATCCTTGCTGAAATGTGATAAAGAGTGGTCGAGGTTTGTCTTAAGCTTTTTTTCAAGCGATTCAATTTCGCTTTTGGCTATTTCGGAAAAACCTTCAAACTCCAACATCTTCTTTAAATCGCTTATTATCTTTGTGCTCTGCAAATCGTAGTTGAAACCTTTTGCTTTCAGATATTCCGAAAACTCTTTATAAACCTCGTCATTTATAGTAAAACTGTCTGCAGGTGCAATCTCTTTGTTCTTTAATGCAAAATCTGTGGCAAAGTCAAATATAGCCATGTCCTGTAGCAAATAGTACAATAAGGTTGAGAGGTCTTCTGATTTAGGCTCTATGTCGGGACGTATGCCACCTCCGTCGCGTACTTCACGTCCGGCAGCAGTGTGAAAGACTGTTGTCAGGCTGTCGGGCATGCGTGAACTTCGTCCATTGTCTATCATGTGCGAATAGTCAAGTGCTTGCACGCATCTTCCGCTGGGGATATAGTATTTTGCTGTAGTCAACTTTAAGAAACCGCCATGGTTTACTTGTCGTGTGCTTTGTACAAGGCCTTTTCCAAACGTGCGTGAGCCAATGATTACAGCTCTGTCAAGGTCTTGTAGTGAGCCGGCGACTATTTCTGATGCCGATGCACTCTGTCCGTCAACAAGGATTGCTATAGGAGATTCTGTATCTATAGGCTCTCTCAATGTCTTGTAAATCTCATTTGCTTGTTTTGTCTTGCCTTTGGTGGTTACGATGATTTTATTTTTAGGAACAAATAAATTGACAATATCTACCGCTTCATTAAGCAATCCGCCTCCATTTCCTCTAAGGTCGATTACAAATGATTTTGCTCCTTGTTTTTTTAACTCGACAATGGCGTGTCGCATATCCTTTGAACATTTTTCTGTAAAGCTTTCTAATAGGATATATCCGACATTGTTGTTTTGTATGCCATAATAGCTGATGGCGGGTAGGGCAATGTTGGCTCTTTCAATTTTTATATTCATTTTACCCTTTTTGCCGGGACGCTCAATTTCTAATGTGACAATAGTTCCCGGTTCGCCTCTTAATAGATTGCTGACACTGTCAGTACTCATTCCTTCTACGGAGGTTCCGTTTATGCTTAACAATACATCTCCAGCTCTTAATCCGGCTTTGTATGCAGGCATATTTTCGTATGGTTCGGCAATGACAGTCGTTTTTTTCTCGGTGTGAAAACGTATTATAGAACCTATGCCGGCATATTTTCCGGTTGTCATCATTTTGAGTTCTTCGCTTTCGTTTTCCGGATAATACTCGGTGTATGGGTCAAGATTTCTGAGCATGGCATCAATGCTCTTGTTAATCATTTTTTCGGGCATTATACTGTCTACATAAAACAGGTTTAGTTCTTTTACAATACTGTTGTATATTGATAATTGTCTGGCAAGCTGTAACTTTTGCTTGTCATCGGCCTGAATGTTGCAGACGGAGAATAAAAGTAGTGATAGTAATACAATGGCTTTTATACTTTTCATCTTTGTATATTGTTTTTTATGTTTTGCAATAGGTGTTTTAAAAGATTCTGCGAAGATACGTTTTTACTCTCTGTTTATACCTCTTTATTCTTTATTTTTATCTTATTTTAATAGAAAAAAAGATTTCGGACTCTTTTTTTTATCAGCTTGCGTAAAAAATATTCGAAAAATTTGCAGTTAATAAAAAGATATACTACTTTTGCAACGTCAAATGACAAGCGAGTTAAAATTCTTCAGTAGCTCAGTCGGTTAGAGCACCTGACTGTTAATCAGGGGGTCGTAGGTTCAAGTCCTACCTGAAGAGCAAGCGAGCAGTAGTCTCGCTTTTTTAATGAAGCTTTACAATTCTTCAATAGCTCAGTTGGTTAGAGCACCTGACTGTTAATCAGGGGGTCGTAGGTTCAAGTCCTACTTGAAGAGCAATAAATTCTTCAGTAGCTCAGTCGGTTAGAGCACCTGACTGTTAATCAGGGGGTCGTAGGTTCAAGTCCTACCTGAAGAGCAACGCCGGATGTTTATCCGGCGTTTTTTTGTATATATGTTGCATCTGTTCTGAAAATAAAAAAAAGGAGATAAGCGAACTTATCTCCTTTTTTGTGATCCCGACAGGATACAAACCTGTAACCTTTTGATCCGTAGTCAAATGCTCTATTCAGTTGAGCTACGGGACCGAGTTGTTGTCCTTTCTGTTTGACGAGTGCAAAGGTATAGCTTTTTTTTTAATGTGCAAAACTTTTTGAACTTTTTTTTAAGAAAAATGTGTTTTTTTCTTTGTTTCTTTTGTTTTGCAGTGGCTTTTCAGTGTTTTTGCATTGAGAGGTGTCTATTTACGATAAACAGCAGACACTTGCCTGCTGTTTGTCGTAAAGGTATTTCAATATTTTTTAGTATTGGTCTTCTGGCTTTGTTGGGTCGTTTATGATTCTTGTTGGAACCATCTCAAGGAAGTCTTGGTTGAACTGGTCTGTACCACTTGAGTTTTCGGTTACGTTTTTAAAACGAAGCCAGTGGTTTCCTTGTTTTAGACGGAATGTACCAATAATCTTACGTATAGACATGTCTGAGTCACGCATGCTTTCCTTTTCGCTGTTCAAGTGGATGCTTGCAGGACCCTTCATGTATCCGCGGTTACGCATAGCCTTGTCATTGGCTTTGATTTCGTCTTCTGACATCTCAATACCATCTCCTTTTTCTTTGAACCAACCCATGATTATGGTGTTCTCTTCGTTCTTTCTCATGTCAACCGGAATACCGCAAATCTTTTTGTCAAGATAGAATTGGCAAATACCACGGTTGATACTTGTACTGAAACCGAAACGAATTTCATAATCTCCTTCAGGAACGTGTGGAAGACGATATTCAAAGTCGTATTGACCGGTAACAAGCAATTCGTCACCCTGATAGTTTGGATATTGTCCGGTCCAAGTTTGGTGTGGACGTAAGTAGTAAACGTGTGAGTCGTTGTTGTTTATAACAAGACGTTCGCTGTAGCCTTTTGGAATGTATGTAAGGTTGTTTCCATCAAGGCTGGTTTTCCAACGCTCTCCGTTGCTTGTCAACTCGGGGAATAATGACATGATATCCCAACGCATACGCTCATTGATGATGTTACCGACCATTTCGTCCTCATTGTATATAAGAATGCGGTCAATAGTGTGTATCATACCATTAAGAGCCTCTTGAGTAAAGTTTTCAAGTCCTGGTCTCTGTGTGGTTTCTGAAGCACGCTCTACAATGACATTTATATGAGGTCTCATTTCTTCCTTAACGTATGCAGTTCCCATATTTTGTGCATAATTGATAACAATTTCTTGTCTCAAAGTTCCTTCGTTTGTGAAAGGTTTTGTAACCTTTATCATTGTGTATGGGAGCATTGTTTCGAAATAATCATAGCGGTCAAATGTTGTAGGCATGTTTATTTCGGAATTGAAATTTGAACAGTCGAAGTTCTCCATGAGGAAACCGCCGGGGCCTGTTCCTGAACTATACTGCAATTGACGGTCAATTATGTGGTAAGCAACAAATTTGTACAAAGCATTGTTGGGATTTGTGCAGCTGTCTTTTGCCTCTGTACCGTACCATTTTTCTGCGAATTCAATAAGTTCGGGTAGGGTGTTTATGTCGTTTTGGGCAAAGAGGTCGTTGCTTTCAATAAGAACTGTGTATTTCTGTTTCTTCTCCTCGGGATATGGTTCTTCTCCTTTTTCTGCAGTACCGAAATCTTTTCCTTTTAGAGTTCCGTCATATTCGGGGTCTATTTCATAAGTGCTAAGTAGTTTGTCAAGGCCGGTAGCTTTGATGGCTGAACTGAACAAACTGAATGAAGGCTGTGCGGCAATCAATTCCGGAAGCAAGTTGTTTGAAGGGTTTAGTACACCGTCAATGACTTGTACGTAGCCATTTTCTGTTTGGATATCTTGCTCAATGATTCTGGCACTGTTGTTTAGTAGAGCGTAAACAGGACCATCTTCGTTCTTTGGCCATGTTATGAGCGTGGCACGGCGGTTCATTGTTGCCTTGGGGAAAGATCCTTCGTTTACATCGATGGTTCTATATCCCATTTCAATGATATGGTTCTTTGCAATTTCTGTTGCCATACTATCAGAGATATCGGCAATGTTTGGAGAGGTTATGCCGGTGTTGATGATAGGGTATGAGGGGTCGGTATTATGTATGTCAACGCTTTCCTTGTGTTTGATGTACATTTCTTCAGCAAACTTCTCTAGAGCTTCATTTGTTGGAGCGAAGCATGTGTAAGAACCGTAAGTTGAAAGTGTCTTTAAAATGCTTCCTGATGACTTTTTGCCAATTTTTGCTTTGTTTAGAATCTCTACGAAATGGCTGAACTTTTCAGGATGATTCTGTAGGTGGTCCGCGATGAGCTCACCTGTAAAAGTAAAGCGGTTTTCATCGTCGATTCTGTCGTCGCAACTTGTTGTTGCAATTCCTGCTGATAGTATGATTACACCTGCTAAAAGGTATTTCATACTCTTGAAGAAATTCTTGTTCATCTTTGATATGGTTTGTTAGTTATTATTCAGTATTTTCTGATATTTATACTTTTATAGCAATATAAAATCTTTAATTTCCAAAATTAGAACTAATATTTATATGTACAAAATCTTTTTTGTGTTTTTTTAAATTTTTCCTACATCTATTTATCTCCTATTTGGCTTTTTATATTGAAGCCTCTTTTTTTTAACCCTTTGGCAATGCTTTTTTTTATTATAAGGTATATTTTTGTTTAATATTTTTTAACACATTCTTGTGAAAAATATTTTGCTTTTTCTTTGAAGGAATATAAAAAGGTTGTATATTTGCAATGATTTCAAAAATGAAATTTGAAAAATGAAATTATTAACGGCTTAAAATAAAATTTTTACGACTATGAAAAAGTATATTTGTTCAGTGTGTGGTTATATACATGAAGGTGAATCTGCTCCGGAGCGTTGTCCAATGTGTAAAGTGCCTGCAGATAAATTTAATGAGATGAAAGAAAATAACGGTAAGTTGGAATTTGTTCAGGAGCATGTGATAGGCGTGGCCAAAGGTTGTGATGAGCAAATGATTGCTGACTTAAATAACCATTTTGTAGGGGAGTGTACAGAGGTCGGTATGTATTTGGCGATGAGCCGTCAGGCTGACCGCGATGGATATCCTGAAATTGATGAAGCTTTTAAACGTTATGCTTGGGAAGAGGCTGAACATGCAGCGAAATTTGCAGAGCTTTTGGGTGACTGTGTGTGGGATACAAAGACTAATCTTGAAAAACGCATGAATGCTGAGGCGGAGGCGAATTCAGATAAATATCGTATAGCAAAGCGTGCTAAGGAGTTGAATCTTGATGCAATTCATGATACAGTACATGAAATGGCTAAAGATGAAGCTCGTCACGGTAAGGGCTTTGAGGGTTTGTTTAACCGCTACTTTAAATGAACTTTGTAATTTGTTGATTAAATAATTAAACCGATTGACCTTAAAATGGTCTAATGAATTGATAAAATCTAATACAGATGTTGATTTGTATTCAGTTTCAATTGTTTTAGTAAATAAATAGTGTTTTAAATGGTTCGTGCCGGCTGTAGTGATACACCCGGCACGATTGGTTTAAAAGCATGTTCTTATTTCATGAATACGAAATACACTGCAAGAACAAGGAAAATTACGGCTACAAGGTGGTTCCATTGTAGTGTTTCGCCCTTGAAAAGTACCGAGACTATAACGCCGAATACAAGGCATGAAATGACTTCTTGTATAACCTTTAGCTGAACAAGTGAGAAAGGGCCTCCGTTGATTTCGGAACCAATTCTGTTTGCAGGTATAAGGAATGAATACTCAAGAAGTGCTACGCACCAGCTGATCAATACGATCAATACAATAGAGGTGTTTGAAGATATGATCTTCATGTCCTGTAATTTGAGGTTGCCGTACCACGCTAGTGTCATGAAGCTGTTTGATATTACAAGCAGCACGAGAGTTAGAATAATTTTTGACATTGTTTTTTGTTTTTTATTGTTGTTTTATCTCTTCTTTTCTATTGCTGGCGGCAGCAGTTCGCTCTGTATGTTGCTCATGGCTCCCCAGAGGTTGTATCTCGCTTCGGGGTTCAATGTTTCAAGGTGTCTCAGCAGGTCTTTCATGCTTTTGCGGTTGCTGTCATTCTCGTAGGGGCAGTTCTTGTGCTGTGGCGGAAAATTACAATCTATTGCATATTTCTCCACGTCGTTTTCATTGACAAGGCACAGGGGGCGTATTATTGTTATTGGAAATTTCTCCATCTTCATTACCGGTGTCATTGCACTGAACGCACCTTGGAAAGTGATGTTCATTAGCATGGTCTCGATGAAATCGTCCATGTTGTGCCCTAAGGCAATTTTGTTGCAACCGTTCTCCTGTGCAAATGTGAAAAGTGCTTTTCGGCGGTTCCAGGAACAGAGAAAACATGGCGACTTGCGTTTGTCGGTGCTTGCGTCAAAACCGCTTTCAAGTATATGTAGCTCAGTTCCGTTCTCTTCGCAGAATTTTTGTAGGAATTCCATGTCGGCCTTATATGGAATATTTGTCATGGTAACGTGTGCTGCCACAATGCTGATTTTGGGTTTGTGAATTCGGCTTTGTTCGGCAAGCAGTTTGAGCATTGTCAATGAATCCTTGCCGCCGGAGAGGGCGATGAGTATCTTGTCACCATCCTCAAGCATGGAGTATCCCTTTGTCGCTTGTCCGAATTTTTTGCGGATAATTCTATATGTTCTATTTTGCTCTTTTTTGTTGTCCATAGTTTGTTACTCCTTATATATAATATATAGGGTTGCTAAAAAGAAAACGGAGAGAGTTTTTCAACTTTCTCCGTTTCTGTACCCAGACCCGGGATCGAACCGGGATGGGTTGCCCCACTGGTGTTTGAGACCAGCGCGTCTACCGATTCCGCCATCTGGGCAATTGTTGCTTCTCAATTGCGAGTGCAAAGGTAATGATTTTTTTTTACACTCCAAATAAAAATGTATTTTTTTTGAAAAAAAGTTGTAAATGCTTGTCTATTCCATATAAAAGAAGTAATTTTGCGAGCCGATTATTATCAGCCCTTACTAAAGGGCACTTGATGCTTTAGGTCTCTGAGTCTGCTCAATGACGCAATCTAGCCAATTGGTCGGGTGTGACGCGAAGAGGGTTTCCGCAAATCTTTATTCCGAAAAGGTTGCCGGAGAAGCGTCTGAATGATGGAATTATTAACTTTTTAAATGAATTAAAGTGGATACTTTAAGCTACAAAACAATTTCAGCAAACAAGGCAACTGCTCAGAAAGAGTGGGTTGTTATTGATGCAACAGACCAGGTGCTTGGTCGTCTTGGCACAAAGGTTGCCAAACTTTTGAGAGGTAAATATAAACCCAGCTTCACTCCTAATGTTGACTGTGGTGACAATGTAATCATCATCAATGCCGACAAGGTTAAGATGACAGGTAACAAGTGGACAGATCGTATCTATTTGACATTCTCTGGTTATCCCGGTGGTCAGAAACAGTTCACTCCAGCTCAGGTTGCTGCTGGTTACAAAGGTTACGAGCGTCTTATCAAGCACGTTGTAAGAGGTATGCTTCCCAAGAACCGTCTTGGCAATCACCTTCTCGACAACCTTTATATTTACGAAGGTCCTGAGCACAATCACGCAGCTCAGACTCCAAAAACAATTGATATTAACTCTTATAAATAATTAGCAGATGGAAATGGTAAATGCATTAGGCAGACGTAAAAGTGCTGTTGCCCGTATTTTCGTAACTGAGGGTACCGGAAAAATTACTATCAACAAGAAGGATCTGCAGGATTATTTCCCATCAAGCATTCTTCAGTTCGTGGTTAAACAACCTCTTACTACTTTGAATGTTGCTGAGAAATATGATATCAAAGTAAACTTGGACGGTGGCGGTTATACAGGTCAGTCACAGGCTTTGCGTCTTGCAATTGCTCGTGCATTGGTTAAGATAAACGCAGACGACAAGAAGGCTTTGCGTGCAGAAGGCTTCCTCACTCGCGATGCTCGTGAGGTTGAGCGTAAGAAACCGGGTCAGCCAAAAGCACGTCGCAGATTCCAGTTCAGTAAACGTTAATATTCGGTCTCGAAATATACGTTTAGTATCTAAACCACTCGGGACCTCGCTATTTCTCTGGTGGGCTACCCGGGAGGTTGGTTAAGGAATTTAATTAAAAAGAAGGTAAACGATTTAAAATTTAAAACAAAATGTCTAGAATTACATTTGACACACTACTTGAGGCCGGTGCACACTTCGGTCACTTGAAACGTAAATGGAATCCCGCAATGGCTCCTTACATCTTCATGGAGCGTAACGGTATCCACATCATTGATTTGCACAAGACTGCAGCTATGACAAATACTGCTGCTGAGGCTTTGAAGCAGATTGCAAAGAGCGGTAAGAAAATCCTTTTCGTTTCTACAAAGAAACAGCTTAAGGAGATTGTTGCTGAAAAGGCACAGTCAATTGGTATGCCATACGTTATTGAGCGTTGGCCAGGTGGTATGTTGACAAACTTCCCAACAATCCGCAAGGCTGTGAAGAAGATGGCAACTATCGACAAGCTCACACAGGACGGTACATATTCTAACCTTTCAAAGCGTGAGGTTCTTCAGATCTCTCGTCAGCGTGCAAAGCTCGACAAGAACCTTGGTTCTATCGCAGACTTGACACGTCTTCCTTCAGCTATTTTCGTAGTTGACGTTTTGAAGGAGCACATTGCCGTTCACGAGGCTAACCGTCTTGGTATCCCCGTATTCGCAATCGTTGATACAAACTCTAATCCTAACGATATCGATTTCGTAATCCCAGCTAACGACGATGCAACAAAGTCAGTAGAGGTTATCCTCGACGCTTGCTGCGCTGCTATCGCTGAGGGTCTCGAGGAGCGTAAGGTTGAGAAGGTTGATACCGAGGAGAACGAGGAGAACGCAGAGGCTAAGAAGGCTCCACGTCGCCGTACAACACGTGCTCGCGCTGCTAAGGCAGAGGAGGCTGCTGAGTAATATTCATTAACTTTTAAAAATCAAGAAATACTATGGCTGTAACAATGGCTGATATTGCCAAGCTCCGCGCAATGACTGGAGCTGGTATGATGGACTGCAAGAACGCTTTGACCGAGGGTGAGGGCGATTTTGACAAGGCTATCGAGATTATCCGTAAGAAGGGTCAGTTGGTAGCTGCTAAGCGTAGCGACCGTGAGGCTTCAGAGGGTTGTGTTCTTGTAAAGGCAGAGAATGGCTTTGCTGCTATCATTGCTTTGAAGTGTGAGACCGACTTCGTTGCTCAGGGTGCTGACTTCGTTAAGTTGACACAGGACATTCTTGACGCTGCAGTTGCTGCAAAATGCGCTGATATCGAGGCTGTCAAGGCTCTTCCTTTGGGTGATGCTACTGTTCAGGACGCTATCGTGGCTCGTTCAGGTATCACTGGTGAGAAGATGGAACTTGATGGTTACAAGACTCTCGTAGGTGAGAACATCTACACATACAACCACCAGAAGAAGAACATGCTTTGTACAATGGTAGCATTGTCACAGGCTAACGACGAGGCTGGTCACGAGATTGCTATGCAGATTGCTGCTTCAGCTCCTCTTGCATTGACAAGCGAGGAACTAGATCCTGCTTTGGTCGCTAAAGAGCGTGTTGTTGCTGAAGAGAAGGCTCGTGAAGAGGGTAAACCCGAGAATATGATCGCTCGCATTGCAGATGGTCGTATCCAGAAGTACTACAAAGAGGTTTGCTTGCTCCAGCAGGGCTACTGCCAGAATGAGAAGATTTCTGTTGCCGAGTTCTTGAAAGGCTTCGACAAGGAGCTCACAGCTACCGGCTTCCAGCGCTTCACATTGCGTGCAGAATAATTTAGCTGTAATTAAGCATACATAAAAAATAACTGTACCGCTGCAAAGATGGTGCAGTTATTTTTTTGTTTGAATCCACGCCCCTGTGGGTTTGTCAATCAACCGAGTGGCTGTCACGGAAAATATTTGTTGCTTTTGGTAGATGAAAGAGAAA
>JAGCJL010000021.1 GCA_017647975.1 Bacteroidaceae bacterium
CGGTAGTCGCACAACTACCTACACACTGATTGCTATCGCAGTGTTGATTCTCGTTATCTCGTTTATCAACTTTGTAAACTTCTTCTTCGCACTTATTCCGAGCCGAATCCGTGCGGTGAACAATTACAAAATATTTGGTGCGCCAACATCAAAGCTGCGTCTAAACTTCTTGTTCGAGACAGTTGGACTTATCCTTGTTTCGCTTTTAGTAGCAGCAGGCATAGTCGTTATCTTTGCTGATACTTGGTTAGCAAACTATATCTCTACATCGGTGGCGTTTAACGAGAATTGGATGGTTGCGGGTGCTATGGTTGTAGGCACTCTTCTCTTCGGAGTCCTTGTATCGCTCTATCCTGCGTGGTATATTACCAAGTTCTCGCCTGCGTTTGTTACAAAGGGTGACTTTGCAGCCTCACGCTCAGGTCGCATCTTGCGTTATGCTCTTGTGGGTGTGCAATATACAATCTCTATCGTGCTTATCATCTGCTCGCTGTTTGTCTATCGTCAGCATCAATATATGCTGACCAAAGAGATGGGCTTCGATAAAGAGAATCTTTTGGTTGCTACGCTGCCTTACGAGGCAGTGAATGGTCAATGGAGTCAGATATTGGATTATACCAAACGTGATGCACTCCTTGATCGTCTGAAGCAGAATCCGCAAATCAAAGATATTGCGATGAGCCGTGGCTCAATCACTAACCCTGTTATGTCGTGGACTCGACAAATTAGTTTGAACGAAAGTCAAGCGTTTACAGTTCATGTTGTTTCACATAACTTCTTACAGGTAATGGGTATTGATATCGTCGAGGGACGCGACTTTATGCCGTCTGATGAGCTTACTGAAACCGGAGCCTTAATATTCAATGAAACAGCAGCAAAAGAGTTTGAGCTAACAGCCGAATCCTCAATAGACGGTCATATAGACGGTGAGAAAACTCCTGTCGTAGGAATTTGCAAGGATTTTAACTTCCAGTCGGCACACTACGATGTTAGACCATTCACATTTCTAATCTATGGCAAGTATGGTTTCGATTTGCCACGAATTGCTTATATACGCACCGTAGCAGGAGCTGATATTGCAGAGGTGAGGAAGTATATCACCGATACGGTTCTGGAACTCTCGCCTAATAGTGATCCCGAGAAAATCAAGGTGCAGTTCTTTAGCGACGAGTTGGAGTTCGTTTATCAGCGTGAGGACAAACTCTCGACACTCATTACCTTGTTCTCGTTCCTCTCGATTGTAATTTCGATTATCGGAGTCTTCGGCTTGGTATTGTTCGAGACACAGTATCGCCGCCGTGAGATTGGTATTCGCAGGGTTCACGGAGCATCAGTAAATGGAATTTTGCAGATGTTCAACCGCAAGTATTTATACATTGTAGCATTGTGCTCTGCTATTGCAGTTCCCATAAGCCACTATGTTGTCCATCGCTGGATGGAACAGTTTGTCTACCGTGCGGATATGTCATGGTGGGTATATGCTATAGCTATAGGAATAATTTTGTTGATTACCGTTATAACCGTTTCGCTACGCTCATGGAGTGCGGCCAACGAAAACCCTACAGAATCAATTTTAAGATAAAATATAAAAAATCATTAACAAATTAAAACCATACAACTATGTTAAAAGTAGAAAATTTAAAGAAGAGTTTCTTCACAGAAGAGATTGAAACCATTGCATTGAACGGTGTATCGTTTGAGGTAAAAGAGGGAGAGTTTGTAGCAATCATGGGTCCCTCGGGCTGTGGAAAGTCAACATTGCTCAACATCCTCGGTTTGCTTGACAACCCCACAGGTGGTAGCTACCGTCTGCTCGATAAGGAGGTTGGCAACTTGAAAGAAAAGGAGCGGACACAGTTCCGCAAAGGAAATCTCGGTTTTGCATTCCAGTCGTTCAACCTCATTGACGAGATGACTGTATTCGAGAATGTGGAGCTTCCGCTTGTATATATGGGCATTAAAGCTTCGGAACGCAAGAAACGCGTTGAGGAAATACTTGACCGCATGAACATATCACACCGTGCAGGACACTTTCCGCAACAGCTTTCTGGTGGTCAGCAGCAGCGTGTGGCTATTGCACGTGCGGTTGTTTCTAACCCTAAATTAGTCCTTGCCGATGAGCCTACCGGTAACCTTGACTCAAAGAACGGCCAGGAGGTAATGTCATTGCTTCAGGAACTAAACCGCGAGGGAACAACCATCATCATGGTTACCCACTCACAGCATGACGCACAGTTCGCATCACGTACTATCTGCTTGTTCGACGGACAGATAGTGACCGATGTCGCAAACAAACTTTAATTATACGATTCATAAAAACGATATGCAGACAATCAACTATTCACTTCGCTATCTCTTGAAGAGACGTGGTAATTCCTTTACCCGCCTTCTCTCAATCTCTTTAGGATTGATTGTGGCGTTGATAATATTCTCCTATGTGGGTCTGAACCTCTCATACAACCGTTTTTTCCCGAACAAAGGCCGCATATACCAACTATATGTCTCTTCACCGCAGTTCGGAGTTTCGGACAAGATGAACTTGCCCTTTGCCCCGAACCTTGCCGCCGATATTCCTCAGATAGAGACGTCAACACACATAATTGACATGCTGGGGCAGATAACACACAACGGTGAGACCATTGATGTGGAGTTGTTGCAGACTAACGGCAGTTTTTTCGACGTCCTTGACTTTGGCGTGGTGAGTGGTGATGCCGCCAAGATTCTAAGTTCCAAGGGAGCTGCTGCAAACGAGGTGATGATTTCGGAACGTCTTGCCGGGAAACTTTTCGGCAAAGATGATCCTTTGGGGAAAGAGCTTGATTTCAAAGGTGTTGGAAGAAAGAAGATTGTTGCAGGAGTATTCAAGACACCGCCGGTCAACCAATCGATAGGAAACTTCGATATGTTAGAACATCTGCACTATAATGAAAATAATGAAGCCTGGACCGGCGGTGATTCTTACCCTACATTTATAAAGCTGCACAAAGGAGCTGACATTGCCGAGGTTGAAGCCGCTATGCCGGCATTCTTCAAGAAACATGGCTTGGAGAACATGAACGACACATGGCAAAAGAAATACTTCTTTATCAACATTGCTGATACCATGTATGCTACCGGCAATATTTTGCAGATGCAAATCATATATGCTGTAATAGCCTTCATTGCACTGCTTGTGGCATGTCTTAATTATGTACTGCTTACAATATCATCACTTGCAGAACGTAGCAAGACTATCGCTACAATGAAATGCAATGGTGCTGTACGCGGCAAGATTTTCTCTATGCTTTTGGGTGAAACGCTGCTGATCATTACAGCATCAATACTTCTCGTCATCTTTATCATCGCCTGTATGCATCAAGTTATACCCGGCTATTTCGGTTATACCGTTAGTGAACTGTTTGCCTTGGAACGCATCTGGATTCCTGCTTTTGTCTGCATTGCGGGATTCGCTATAGCCGGAATAATACCGGCATTCCTATTCTCGGCAATAAGCACAAGTTATGCATTCAAGCATGGGGGTGTAAACCGCCAATGGTGGAAAAAGAGTCTCCTGTTCCTGCAGATTACAGCAATAGTTGCCACAGTTATATTCCTTATGGTGATAAACAGGCAGTCAGCCCATATCATCAATGCCAACTACGGCTACAAGTTTGACAGAATTGTAACAACAAGCATGTCGGTAAAAATAAGCAAGGCCGAAGCATTGGCAAATGAGATAGGACGTCTGCCGTTCGTGGAGGCTGCGGCAGCCTCATCTTCATTGCCTATCTGGGGGTATTCAGGCATGCCATGTGTTGATGAGAATGGCCAGCTGCTATTCTCGTGCCGTTGGGAGGTTATAGACCATAATTACATCCCGACAATGCAGATGCAGATTGTTGCAGGACGCAACTTCGTGGAGACCGATGCTGCAGACAAAGCCATTGTAAACGAGACATACGTAGAAAAACGAGGATGGGAAGATTCACCGATAGGCAAGACCATATATGACTCATCAATGAAAGCTTTTGAGATTGTGGGCGTCATTGCCGACTTCAACATGCTGAAAAGCGGGGAGGCACTTCCTTTGGTCATGCACCCCACATCCTATATCGTAGCGGAGTATCCCAACTTTGAAACATCAATACAATACAATATCCGTCTCAAAGAGATAAACTCCGATAACTTCAAGGCTCTTGAAGAGGCTATATCATCAATATATGAGGGAGAATGGAAGTTTTCACTACATGCATACAGCGACAGAGTGAAATGGCTCTTCAGCGATATTGAACATATGCGTTTCACGATGTTGCTTGTTACGGCCATTGTACTTTTAATATCGCTCATAGGACTAATAGGTTATGTCTCTGGCGAGATTGCACGTCGCCGAAAAGAGGTCGTGATAAGAAAAGTGTGCGGAGCATCTACCATGGAAATTTTGACTCTGCTAAGCACAAAGATGACATGGATTGTATTGCCGGCAGCTGTATTCGGAATTGCTATTGCAGCTTGGGGTAATGAGAGTTACCTTTCTACTTTGGCACAGATGCGTTGCACGGTTCCACTATGGTTCTACCTGGCAGGAGTTGCCATTGTTGCCGCCATTGTATATATCGTACAAGCCGCCATCATCTGGCACACAGCAACGGCCAACCCTATAGAAATGATGAAAAGATAACAGATAATAGATTGAAGATATTATGAAAATAGCATTCAAGAATTTCATTACAACACTGAAACGTTATAAAGCTGCATCGCTGCTGAATTTATTTGGTCTTGCCATGGCTTTTGTGGCGTTTTACATAATCATGGTACAAGTATATAGTGCCATGACATTCAACCGCTCAATAAAAGACTCGGAACAGGTCTATTTTGTCACACCTTATCACGAGACCTTAGGGGGATGGAGCTCGAGTATCCCCAATCCCATTTCGTATGAAACAGCCGAAGAACTTCCCATCGTCGAAGGAATTGCTTCTATGTGCAGTTATATCAACGAAGGGGTCGTATGGTTTAAGCCCGATGGGGGCAACTACGAAAAACGTTATGCCAATGTCGTTAGGTGCAACAGCCCGTTGCTTGATGTCTTCTCCTTTGAGATTGTCGCCGGTAATGCCGACGATTTCAAACAGATGGATGCTGCGGTTGTATCCGAGAGTATCGCAAAAGCGGCAGGCATTACCGTCGGCTCGGTAATAAATCTGGAAGAGGGAGAACTAAAGCCGGGAAGCAAACTCACCGTTGTGGCGATATACAAAGATTTTGCCGACAACACCATACTGCATGACCGTCATATATTCCATAATGACAACCGCGAATACGGAATGGACAATTCCAACTGGAACTATTCAGTGTTCGTGAAACTGCGTGAAGGTTCCGACCCCGCCGATTATGTAACACTATGGCAGAAAAAATTCTTTGAATTCAACGAACAGCGTTATGCACAATATGTTGCGGCAACAGGCAAGACGTTGACAGAAAAGGAAAAGAGCCGGTTGTTCAACATGCCGCTTAAACTGGTACCACTCGATGATATGTACTTCGGCGGATACGAGGACTATCCAAGTGCTTCGCACGGGACAATAACCACTATGTTTGCTATAGTACTGATTATTGTAATTGTAGCGTTCATCAACTTTATCAACTTCTTTATGGCCCTTGTACCAGTGCGTATGCGTTCGGTGAATATATGCAAAGTCTTCGGAGCTGACGGAAAAATGCTGCGGTGGAATTTTGTATTTGAGGCTATGGGTCTTGTAGTCATTGCACTTGCCATGGCATTGTGCATTGTCACCGCATTGGACGGAGGATTTATAAACGAGTATATAACCGCCCCGTTGGCTGTAAGCAAAAACTTGAAGACCGTAGGTATAGTGCTGGCCGTTGCATTGGTCATGGCTGTTATGGCTGCTGTCTATCCGGCATTCTACATCACGCATTTCAATGCATCTCTGGCTGTAAGGAAGGGGTTCTCACAATCAAAAGCAGGACGCATGCTGCGTTATGGGCTTGTAGCAATGCAGTTCTTCGTATCTATAGTGCTCATGATATTGGCACTGGTATTCTCGGCTCAATACAGTTATATGGTCCGTTATAATATAGGCATCGAACGCGAAAACCTGTTGGAGATTTCATCGTTCGAACTCAACAGCAAGAGCGAACTTTTTATTGAAGCATTGGAGAGAAACCCGCACATTGCTGCAGCAACAGCGGTGAACAACAGCCTTTTTGGCCATACACACTCCGAACAGGTACGCATGATTGAGGGCAAGCAAGTAGAAATGAACCTGTGGTTCGTACGCTATAACGCTCCCGAACTTCTGGGGATAGACATAATAGCTGGTGAAGGATTCACCAAGGATAAGCCCGGATTTATAATCACCGATTACACAGCACAGGCTACCGGTCTTGGTATCGGCGACAAATGGGATAATATTGAGATTGTGGGCATTATACCTCATATCAACTTCAAGGGTGCGAACAGCCCTAAGATAAACACAATGCTCAGATATTTTGGCAGCGACGCCTTTGCACAGACTTACTACGTGCGTCTGAACAGGAATGTAGATATAGAGAGCGTGTGTAAAGATATAAAAAGAATCGCAAGGGAAATAGAGCCCGAAGCCGATGAGCCATACATTCAACTTGCTTACGACTCGATTGCAGAGGTATATGGCGAAACGAAAAAACAGACAGTCATCATTGCGATGTTCGCCCTTATTGCTGTCGTGATTTCCCTCATGGGAGTATTCGGCATCGTTCTTTTCGAGACACAGCACCGTCGCTCGGAGATTGCTGTCCGCAAGGTCTATGGCGCGACAAGCTACAGCGTAGTAGAAATGTTCAACCGCCGATACATGAAAATTGTCATAGCATGTTTTATTATAGCGACCCCTATAGCTTATCTGACAGCGACCTATTGGTTGCAGCAGTTTGTAAACAGGATAGAGCTGTCGGCTTGGTTCTTCGTGGCTGTCTTTGCAGCTACAACAGCTATTGTGGTTACCATAGTAACGCTCCGCAGCTATAAAGCCGCAACGGAAAACCCTGCCGATGTCGTAAAATCAATTTAAGAAAAACGTTTCTTTTGAAAATTATGATTAACTTCGCAATATACAAAGACTTTTATGGCAAAAAAAGGTACATTACTAATAGTGGATGATAACAGAAATATCTTGTCGGCGGTGAAACTGCTTGCCGACAAGATATTTGCAAAAGTTGTCACGCTCTCGTCGCCAACGACATTGGTCTCGACAATAATTGCCGAAAAACCCGATGTCCTTCTTCTGGATATGAATTTTCATACAGGAATAAACACCGGCAATGAGGGTATCTTCTGGCTAAGAGAGGTAACCGGAAAATTCCCGCATATAAAGGTTGTACTTTTTACGGCATACGCCGACATTGATCTGGCGGTAAGAGCCATGAAGGAAGGGGCTGTGGATTTTATTGTTAAACCTTGGAACAACGAAAAGTTGGTAGAGACACTGCTCAATGCTTTTGAACTCTCAAAAGAAAAAGGCAAAAAAGAGACGCCAAAACAAGCGAAGAGAGAGATTCCGATGTTTTGGGGCAGCAGTACCGAAATGGCACATATACGCACTGTCGTGGAACGAGTTGCAGCCACCGATGCCAACATACTCATTACAGGAGAGAATGGTACTGGAAAAGAGGTGCTGGCACGTGAGATACACCGCTTGTCAACACGCAACAACAAAGAGATGATAGCTCTTGATATGGGAGCCATACCCGACTCTCTATTTGAGAGCGAACTGTTCGGACACAAAAAAGGAGCATTCACCAACGCCCATGCCGACCGCATAGGCAAGATGGTTGCAGCAAACGGCTCCACGCTTTTTATGGACGAGATTGGAAACCTGCCTTTGAACTTGCAGACAAAGATGCTTGTAGCACTGCAAAGCCGTTGTGTAGTCCCATTGGGCGGCAATACGGCACAGGATGTTGACATCCGTCTTATAACCGCTACAAATCGCGACCTTTTTGCAATGGCGGAGCGTGGCGATTTCCGTCAGGACCTGCTGTTCCGAATAAATACGATACACATAAACCTGCCGCCTTTACGTCGCCGTACGGTAGACATAGTACCTCTTGCCGAAAGGTTTATAGACCATTACTGCGAGAAATACAATAAAGAGCCGCTGCAGTTGTCGCAAGATGCTGCAAGTAAACTCGTTGCCCATCCGTTCGAAGGTAATATACGCGAATTGCAGAACATTATGGAAAAAGCTGTTATCATGTGCGACGGCAACTGTATAAAACCTGAGCACATGCAGCTATATGTATCACACAGCAACGTAACTACACAGACATCAACTCTTGAAGATATTGAGAGAAAAGCCATTGCAGACGCGATAGATTCTTGCGGAGGTAACTTGACATTGGTTGCACAGCTGCTGGGTATAACACGCCAGACACTTTACAACAAGATCAAACGCTACGGTTTATGAGAATAAGACAACTGCCACTTTACAGAATTGCGGTACTGGCTGTCACATTAGTGGCTTTCAGCATATTGACCGGGTGGCTGGTTGCCAAAGGCAATTACGGTTACCTATCGGTGAGCGTAATTGCCATTATATTTACGGCATGGCACTTGATGGATATCTACCGCAACTTTATAAAAAAGTTGAGTTTCGTTTTCAATGCCGTGCGTAACAATGACTTTACTTTCCGTTTCATCGATAATCCAAGGCATACCGAAAACTCCGTAATCAATTACTCCCTGAACCGCATAAAAGATGTACTTGAGGAGACAAAGGCCAAAATCGAGGATAAGGAGCGATATTACGAGGCGATTATAGAGTGTGCAAATATAGGTATCATAATTATAATGGAGAACGGTACTGTCGTCAAGACAAACACCAAGGCTTTGCAGATGCTCGGCATACCTATATTAAGCCATATCGATAGATTGTCGACAATTTCAAGGACATTGGTCGAAACTCTTCGTACGATCTCTTCAAGGGAACAGAAAATTGTATGCTATCAGAGTGAAGTCGGCAAGATAAACCTGATGCTGAACTGCTCAAACCTTGAACACGAAGGAAAAAAACTGCGTATTGTGTCCATTGAGAACATCAGCCACCAGCTCGACACACAGGAAGGCTTGGCATGGGAGAAGTTCACGCGTGTATTGACTCATGAAATAATGAACTCGCTTGCCCCTGTCACATCAATAAGCAATACATTGCTCAATAGCGATAACGGTGATGAAAAGACGTTGCGTCAAGGCTTGGAGACTATACATAGCACAAGCGACAGATTATTGCAGTTTGTAAATTCATTCCGTACCGTAACACGTATACCCCCGCCTACAAAGCATCCGTTCGAGCTTATAGACCTGTTCAACGAGGCCGCGTCGGTCATAGATTTCGGCAACATCAACTTCAATATATGTGTCTCGCCGCACGATACCATGCTTTATGCCGATCGTACCCAGTTGTCGCAGGTTATTGTAAACCTGTTGAAGAACGCTGTTGAGGCCTGCAAGCAAAAGGGAAGGGAGAACAACGTTGAGCTATGTTCGCATATAGCTGACGATGAACGTATATATATAGAGGTAAGTAATACGGGAGGAATGATACCGGCTGAAGTCGTGGAGAATATCTTCACTCCGTTCTTTACGACCAAGAACGACGGCACCGGTATTGGACTTGCTGTCGCAAAGCAGATAGTCCGCTTGCATGGCGGAACTCTTGACCTTGCATGCAACAGTAATGAAAAGGTGACATTCCTTATTATTCTTGATTGATCGCTGCCATACGGTACTGTGTATACAAAAAAAGACTTCGCTTGGCGAAGTCTTTTTTAAGTTAAACCGGTATATTATCAAATGAATATATACTTCAATATGAACAAAATTGCCAAAATATAAATCATTGGTGTCAGTTTTTTGGCCTTACCACAGAAAAGATTCAACGCCACATACAAAATGACTCCAAGAAGTATTCCGTTTGAGATTGAATAGCTCATGGGCATCATAATCATACATATAAATGCTGGAATGGCTTCGCTATGGTCAGTAAATGTCATCTTTGTTACGGGCTCAAGCATCAACAGACCAACAATAATAAGTACAGGTGCTGTAGCTGCGGAGGGAATCGAGAGGAACAAAGGAGAGAAGAAAAGGGCAACAGCAAAACAAGCGGCAACGGTGAATGCTGTCAAACCAGAACGGCCGCCGGCAGCTACGCCCGAAGCACTCTCTACATATGTAGTGGTAGTAGATGTACCAAAACATGCACCGGCAGCAGTAGCTATAGCATCGGCCATAAATGCCTGTTTAATATTCTTGACACGACCATCTTTATCAACGAGACCAGCCTTGATACTTACACCAACAAGCGTACCTATTGTGTCGAACATATCAATGAAAAGAAGTGTAAATACAACTATCAACATATCAACGCTGAAAAGATGTTCCCACTCGAACTGGCAGAAGATAGGCTCTATTGATTCGGGAACTGACATCACGCCCTTGAAATCGGTAATACCCATGGGGATACCGATAACCGTTGTCGCCAGAATGCCGATGAGCATCGCACCGCGTACCTTCTTGATGA
>JAGCJL010000022.1 GCA_017647975.1 Bacteroidaceae bacterium
CGCGAACAGATTCTAAGCCGCGTTTGGAGCGATGAAGTTGTGGTTCTGGACCGTACAATTGATGTCAACATCACACGTTTACGTTCCAAGATTGGAGCATATGGTTCATATATTGTAACCCGTTCAGGATTTGGTTATGGCTTCCGTAATTAAACTTTCATACCATAGGCGACTGTTTCTAATGCAGCTTGCATTCTCGTGGACCATCATATTATGTTTCATAGGCTTTCAGTATTTCCGTGAAAAACAATACAAATCGGAATACCTGAATGCACAGTTACAAGTGTACAATATCAACCTGCTCAAAGCAGTAGAGAATGGGATTTCATACGAAGAATACATAAAAACTAACGAACACCCTTTTGAAGAGTTACGTACGACAGCCATAACCTTTTCGGGAGATGTTGTATATGACAACATGCTACAACTTGACTCCCTTAACAACCACCGTATGCGACCCGAAGTTTCTGGTGCTCTGAAAAAAGGTTCGGCATATAACATTGCCCGACAATCTACAAGTGACGGACGTGAATATTTCTATTCGGCAACAAAAGGCGAGAAACTAATTATACGTACAGCCATTCCTTATTCCGACTCTTTGCGTGAAGTTCTACGTGCCGATTGGACATTTTTGGGAATAATGATAGCAATAAGTTTTGCAATGAGCATTCTTGCATACTTTGCAACACGCAGATTAGGTAAAAGCATAGAACGCCTGAATCGCTTTGCTGCAAAAGCCGAAAAAGGAGAATCCTTTGACGAAGGGGAAATGTTCCCCAATGACGAGTTGGGTTCCATTTCCAGTCACATTGTACAATTATACGCACAATGGCAGCAGACAATAAAGGACAGGGATATTGCCCATGAAGCGGCAATGCGTGAAGAACAGGAGAAAATACGCATCAAACGACAGCTTACCAACAACATCAATCACGAATTAAAAACCCCTGTTGCATCAATACAAGTGTGCCTTGAGACACTGCTCTCGGGCATGAAATTGAGCGAAGAGAAACGTCAGGAACTTATAGAAAGATGCTATACCCATAATGAACGTCTTCGCAAACTATTAGGTGATGTTTCACTTATAACACGCATGGAAGATGGTAGCCAACTCATTGGAAAAGAACCCGTTGTCATAAACAACATTATCAATGAAATTGCCGATGAATTAGAAATCATGCCCAAAGAAGAGCAGTTCTTACTACATACCGATTTTAATGAGCAAGTTGTTATTGATGGAAATATTCCGTTAATAGTTTCAATATTCCGCAACCTCACCGAGAATGCCATTGCATATTCGGGTGGAAAGAACATTTACATTTCACTTATCGAAAACAATGAGCAATTGTGCCAAATACGCTTTGAAGATGACGGTTGTGGCGTAGAAGAGAAACAGCTCACACGCTTGTTCGAAAGATTCTACCGCATAGACAAAGGCCGTTCACGCCAGATGGGCGGCACAGGCCTCGGACTTGCCATTGTAAAACACGCGGTGCAGTTCCACGGCGGCACAATAACCGTGACAAACCGCCCTGGCGGTGGATTGCGTTTCGACTTTTCATTGCAGAAACAGCAATAAATAATCTGTTAAAAATATTAAAAACAGAGGGGATTTCCGTTCGGAAAATTTGCTATATTTGCAACATCTTAACTTATAACCGACAAATCAAACACCACTGCTATGAAAAAGAAAACCAACATTCTGCTTCTGACACTATTTGCCTTTTCAAGCATCATCCTCACCTCATGTGAGGAGAAAGGTTTTTGGTGCCATGACGTATCCCCGTTTGATATAAACATGATAATAGAGGATGCCGACGGCAACAACCTGTTGAACCCGGAATTTGAAGGCAACATCATTGACCAGATGACACTCACATACAACGATGAAACCTACAAAATAGACAATACAAAAGAAAACATTGCTACAAGGGCATTACCCAGCAAATTCTATGGATTGAGACATCTATGCAGCGACAATGGCAGACATTTCATTACATTCGGAAATTTCGTGGGCGAACATAATTACAAAGAAGAGAAAATCACCATCAATTGGGGTGACGGCACAAGTGACGAAGTGACATTCACCAACAAGGTAAGGGGAGGCAGCCACACACCGAAACTTGACATAACACGTACAATCAAGCACAACGGCCAGAAAGTTGATGCCGATATAGAGATAATATTAAGAACTATCCTGATGGAAAATCACTATGACCATCCCAACGGCAAAGCGTTTGTCATAGTACACTAAATTCAGGCATTTATACAAAAGAATGAAAGCTTGCAAGTTTTCATTCTTTGTATTTTGACAAATTAGCCCTATCTTCGCAAGAAATACGAATAAACACAAAACAATAATAACATGAATATCAAATCTAAAATTGCCGGTTGCATTGCGACCTTATTCATTGCTACCGGTGCCATGGCACAGAGCAACGGCGGCATTGACGCACAAATGCTAAAGGAACTTGCCGACAGCTACAAGCCTACCACAGCAGAGAAGGCATTGCAGAATGTAATGCTCGCCAATTCAATCAAAGTACTTGCACTTAATCAAGAGAATCTCAACGAATTGGACACATACTTCAGCCACAGTGTACCATCAAAAGGAATCACAGACCAGAAGTCATCGGGACGTTGTTGGCTCTTTACCGGAATGAACGTGTTGCGTGCAAAGATGATTGCCAATGAAAATCTTGGTGCATTTGAATTTTCACAGGTATATAACTTCTTCTACGACCAGCTGGAGAAATCAAATCTTTTCCTTCAAGGCGTAATTGACACACGCAAAAAGCCTTATGACGACCGTACCGTAGAGTGGCTGTTCAAAAATCCATTAAGCGACGGTGGTACATTCACCGGCGTTGCCGACCTCATTGCAAAATATGGCATTGTACCCAAAGGCGTAATGAAAGAGAGCCACACCAGCGACAACACATCAGCATTCTCTGCACTGCTCAGAACCAAACTCCGAGAGTTCGGTCTTGACTTGAGAGAAGCACACAAGAATGGCAAGAAAGAGGCTGAATTGCTGAAACTTAAGAAAGAGCAGTTGAAAACCGTTTACAAGATGCTTGCACAGGTATATGGTGTTCCCCCGACAGAGTTCACATGGGCACCTAAAGATGCCAACGGCAAATACCGCGAAGAACCTCAGCAATATACACCACAGAGTTTCTATAAGAAATATCTTGATATAAACATGCAGGATGACTATGTGATGTTCATGAACGACCCCACACGTCCCTATTGGAAGAGCTATGAGATTGAGTATGACCGCCACCTCTACGACGGACACAACTGGTTGTATATAAACTTGCCACTCGACGAGATAAAGAAAATGGCTATAGCATCAATCAAGGACAGCACCATGATGTACTTCTCTTGCGATGTAGGCAAGTTCCTCGATTCAAAACGTGGAACACTTGACATAAACAACTACTGTTACGACGAGATGTTCGGTGTTGAGTTCGGCATGGACAAGAGAGAGAGAGTGATGACATTCGACAGCGGTTCTTCACATGCCATGACACTCAAAGCCGTGGATATTGACAAGAATGGCAACACCGTAAAATGGCAAGTTGAGAATAGTTGGGGGGCAAATTCAGGTTTCCATGGAACACTCATCATGACCGATGAATGGTTCAATGAATATATGTTCCGTCTTGTAGTCGATAAGAAATATATTCCGGAGAACATTTTGAAAGTACTTGAAGAAAAACCAACAATGTTACCCGCTTGGGATCCAATGTTCACTCCTGAAGAATGAAAATAGATATACGGAACTTCCCAGTTCCGTATATTTGTTTTTACCTATTATATCTATAGAAATTACCGATAAATAATAACAGACTCCGTTAAAAAGATGTTGTAATTTTGCAACCGCAAATTTCAATATTATGACACACAATTACAGTTTCAAGAGCATGGTCAAAAAATATGTGAACAGCAGTGCCGTTCTCATAGTATGTACCATATTGGCTCTAATCGTCGCCAACTCACCACTGAAAGATAGTTTTTTCAGTTTTTGGAACAAGGAAGTAAGCCTTTCAATAGGCAATTTTAATCTATTCAGCCACAACGGTCACAGCATGACGCTCATTCAGGTCATCAACGACTTCCTCATGGCAATATTCTTTCTCTCTGTTGGACTTGAGATAAAGAGAGAAATCCTTGTAGGCGAACTCTCATCGGCAAAAAAAGCCATGTTACCAATTATAGGAGCTTGCGGCGGTATGCTCATCCCCGTCCTCTTCTTCTGGCTCACATGCCCCAACAACCCCGAAATGTTACGAGGAGTAGCAATACCAATGGCTACCGACATAGCATTCTCGCTCGGCGTACTCTCAATATTTGACAAAAGAGTTCCCATAGGCCTAAAAATATTCCTTGCGGCATTAGCTGTTGCCGATGACCTTGGAGGTATCATTGTCATCGCCCTCTTCTATTCATCAACAATAGACTTCAACTACCTATTGCTTACCGGAATATGCATTGCAGTCCTCATCATAGGCAATAACAGAAAGATTATGGTCAAGAACTTCTATCTTGTAACCGGTATCGTACTATGGTATTTTATGCTTAATTCAGGAATACATGCGACCATAGCCGGTGTAATAGTCGCTTTCTGCGTGCCAGGCTCACTGCGTAACGGTGCTACACGCTACATTGATCGTATCAAAGAAAATATAAACAGTTTCGACGAAGTCCATGTTGTCGGCAAGCATCACACAGCAATACTAACACACGAAGAGATACACAAACTCAAGAGTATTGAATCGGCAGCCGATAAACTTATCAGCCCATTGCAGGAATTCGAAGACAGCCTGCACAATATCATAGGCTACTTCATCATACCACTCTTTGCTTTTGCCAATGTAGGCATTGATCTTTCAACAATGAGCATAGGAAGCATTATTGGCGGAATAGGTCTTTCAGTAATCATAGGTCTTGTTGTAGGAAAGTTCGTTGGAGTATTCACATTCTCCTGGGTTGCCATAAAGTTAGGATTTGTACAGTTGCCACAAGGAGCGAACTGGAAATCATTTGCATCAGTATGCATGCTCTGCGGTATCGGTCTCACAGTATCAATCTTCATTGCCGATCTTTCATACGCAGCACTCGGCAGTGGAACAACATTGCTGGCTGAAGCGAAGTTAGGCATACTATGCGGTTCAGTAATCTCGGCAATACTTGGCTGCATACTACTAAACAAATACCTCCCCAAAGAGGCCTAAGAACAACAATACATCATCACAGCATCAGGGCGTGTCATGACACGCCCTGATGCTTATACATAAAAAGGCAGTCGGCCAAAAAACCTTCCCGCACTTAAATGTTTTCACAACGGAATAATCCTTATTTCTCCTCGCCGAAACTTTTTTCATTGGCAAGCCTCCATGTACACAGGTAGGCTGCACGGGTAATATCTATGAGTTTTTCATAGTCAATCTTATCTGCGGTGTCCGACGGAAGGTGGTAGTCGGGGTGGCCTTCGGTATGATACCACACTATGGGAATATCTTTTTGGGCAAACGGAGCATTGTCGCTGCCATATACCGGCCTGTCCCATGCACGATAATTGGGCGTGAAACTGAATTTACGCTCGGTAATATCCTCTTTGAGCCACTCTCCAAAATCCGGACATGACTCTGTGTAAAAATAGGTTAGATGTTTGGGATTATCTACAGGGCCACGACCTATCATATCAAAGTTCATATATGCTACTATATCCGATAAAAAGGAGCATTTCTTGACAAAGTGGCTTGAACCGAGCATACCTTTCTCTTCACCATCCCAAAACGCAAATATTATACTCCTCTGTGGCTTTTTACCACACTTTTTGACAGCTCTTGCTATCTGTAAAACTGCCGAGACTCCCGAAGCGTTATCATCTGCTCCATTGAAACAAATGTCATTTAAAAGCGTGCTATCACAACCCAAATGGTCGTAATGTGCGCCCACGATTACATATTCATTGCTCTTGCCTGGGATTACAGCAAGTATATTGTTCATTTTACACACGCCCGCATCAAACGGTTGAAGATAGCCACTTGCATCAAGAGGTTTTATTTTCCACTCTCGCAATAATGAGACTATATACTCTGCAGCTTTGTAACCACCGGCTTCACCGGCTTTACGCCCCTGCAAAGAATCATGCGAAAGGGTCTCTATAAAAATACGTGCATCGCTTGATAGAATTGTCTCATAACCGCGTTCTATATGTTTTTGCGAGAACAGACACAGCGGAAAGAATAGAAAGGCAACTATTGATATTGAAAATTTTGACATATAGGTTGTAATGACATTGTTAATGCAAAAATAAGTTTTTTAGGCAAAATGCACAACAGTCACAAATATAAAAACCCACTATAGCATAACAGAACAGCATATTTGCTTAAATAAAATTAAGACGCTAAACATCAATAAAATAGGCTGCGAATTCAATTTTAAAAAGTTCTTAACAAACTGTTGAAAACTTTATTTTAAATTTATCGCATATTATAGTGGGGAATTGTGGGGAATTGTGTAATTTTGAAACGAATTATATAATTTAGAGAAAAAAAGATGCGTTTCATTGGTAACATAGAGGCCAAGACAGACAGTAAGGGACGAGTTTTCCTGCCTGCTTGTTTCCGTCGTATTCTCCAGTCAGGAGGTTGCGACAAGGTTATGTTACGCAAAGATGTTTATCAGGATTGTCTTGTTATATACCCCGAAGAGAGCTGGAACGAGCAACTAAACCTGTTGCGTTCACGCCTTGACAAATGGAACGCAAAACATCAGATGATTTTCCGCCAGTTCGTAGCCGATGTTGAGGAATTAAGCATTGATAGCAATGGACGTATATTATTGCCCAAAAGATATATGAATATGGCAGCCATTAAGCAAGAAGTCCGATTTATCGGCATGGATGATACCATAGAGATTTGGGCAAAGGAGAAAGTGGAAAAACCATTCATGGCCCCAGAGGAGTTTGGAGAGGAACTTGAGAAAATTATGACAGCTAAGACAGAATATGACAATGAGTGAAACTTTGGTTTACCACACACCGGTACTTTTAAAGGAGAGTGTTGACGGAATGGAGATATCTCCTGACAACACCTGTATAGATGTAACTTTTGGAGGTGGAGGACACTCACGCGAGATTCTGTCACGCCTTGGCAAAAAGGGGCATCTTTATAGTTTTGACCAAGACCAGGATGCAGAGAAGAATGCACCCGATGACAAACGATTTACATTCGTGCGTGGCAATTTCAGATTCATATACAACTTCATGCATTACCATAATGCCATGGAAGTTGACGCAATACTTGCCGACCTGGGTGTTTCGGGACATCATTTTGATGACGAAACACGTGGCTTTTCATTCCGCTTTGATGCAGATCTTGACATGCGTATGAACAAGAGAGGTGGAGAAACAGCCGCCGACCTGCTCAACAGAGCTACAGAAGAGGAGCTGACACGAATATTCAAACTGTACGGTGAGTTGAACTGTGCCAAGAAGCTGGCTTCACGAATTGTAAAGGCAAGAAGCACAAAACCCATACAACGCGTGAATGAGTTGATTGAGATTGCAAAGCCATTTTGCCCGCCACAACGCGAGAAGAAAGAGATGGCAAAAATTTTCCAGGCACTGCGTATAGAGATAAATAAAGAGGTGGAGGCTTTGCAAGAGATGCTTATAAGTGCAAAAGACCTTTTAAAACCGGGCGGCAGATTGGTGGTCATTACATACCACTCTATAGAGGACAGAATTGTTAAGAATTTCATGAAGAGCGGCAATTTTGAGGGTGTGGTAGAGAAAGATTTCTTCGGAAGGGTAACATCGCCTTTTGATATGAAAAAAGTGATTGCCCCAACCGAAGAGGAGATGGAAAGAAATCCACGTTCAAGAAGTGCAAAGCTACGTATCGCCATAAAAAAAGAAGCATAATGAACGAGTACACAAAAAAACAGAAAAGCAAAAAGAGAGGTGGCATCATAAACTACCTTATGGGAGGTCGCCTATTCACCAGCAAACTGATAACCGACAACTCTTGGCTATTGGCTCTCATCGTACTTTATGCCTTCATTTACGTGAGCAACAGATACGAGTATGAACAGGAACTTTTAAAAATAGACCGCCTGACCAAAGAAAGAAACAGAATGAAGAATAATTTGCTGACAATGAAAAGTGAATTTTCATACAAAAGCCGGCAAACAGAAGTTGAGAAGTTGCTTAAAGAAAATAACAGCAATCTAAAGACTTCGACAAACCCTGTTTATATAATTAAGAAATAAGATATATGTTCAAATTTCGCGACAATGTAGTTTTCCGTTTCAACCTATTGGTGATATTCTTTTTCACCACATGGGCTGTCATTATTATGGGCAGTGCTGCCATAATAATGTTCAAGGAAAGGGAATTTTGGAGCGTAATCAAAGGACGATTCGTAAGAGAAAATGTTGCGGTTGAGCCATATCGAGGCAACATCCTTAACGACAATGGCGAACTCATGGTAAGTACATTGCCATTATATAAGATTCATTTGGACTTTGTATATAAAAACAAAAAAGATCTCAAAGACGAGAGAAACATACAAAGCAAGAGGGACTCTCTTTGGACAAACGAAATTGGAGCATTGTGTGACGGACTACACGAGATTTTCCCCGAGAAAAGTGCTGAGGATTTCAGAAGAGACCTTAGTTATGGTTACAGGAACAAAAAGAGATATCATTGGCTATACAACCGTAAAATTTCATATACACAGTACCAACGTATCAAGAAACTGCCCATAATAAATTCAGGCACTAAATACAGTGGTATTATCGTTGAAGAAGAGATCCAACGCAAAAACATATTCGGTGACATAGGCATGAGTACTTTCGGCATTGTACGAAAGACAACAGACAAGAACAAGAACGAGATTGAAGAGATAAACGGACTTGAAAAAAAATACGACACATACCTGAGAGGTACGCCGGGAGTGGGAAGAAGAGAAAAGACAGGAGGCCGATTTATTTTAAAGGTTGACAAGCAACCCGAAAATGGTATGGACTTGCAAACAACCATCAATTCCGAAATGCTTGACATTTGTGAAAACGAAGTAGAAAAAGTTCTAAAAAAATACCACTTGCCGGCAGGTTGGGCCATACTGATGGAAACGCACAGTGGTGATATAAAAGCTATTGTCAACCTCACCAAATTGAGCCAAGGCAATTACGCAGAAACCATTGAGAATATACCAAACAACCCAACACCGAATCATGCCCTGTGCAGACTCATGGAACCTGGTTCAATTTTCAAGACCATTGCATTGACAGCAGCTCTTGAAGATGGCAGACTTACCACACAAGACTCGGTTCTTGCATATAAATCAAAAGTCGCTTTCTTTGGCAAACAGAAAGTTACTGATGAAATGTATCGTGATAACGGAACCGGTAAATACAGTATGTCCGAGGCTTTAAAGTACTCTTCAAACATAAGCATGGTACAATACATAAAGAAAGCGTATGCAAAAAACCCCGAAGAGTACACTAACAGATTGAAGTACTTTGGACTGACCGACAATTACAATCTAATAGATAGTGAAGCAACGCCTTACCTCACTGAACCGGGAACAAAGAGATGGAATGGATTCAGCCTTAACTCAATGTCATACGGTTACGCAGTAGGCATGACCGGTATAAACATGCTCGCATTCTATAACACCATTGCAAACGGAGGCAAGCAAATGAAGCCCAGACTCGTGAAAGCGGTGGTAAACAACGGCGAAATTGTGGAAGAATACCCGACAAAGGTTTTGAATACACATCTTATATCAAAAGAGACAACAGATGCCGTTACCGGTTTATTGATAGACGTGGTTAATGGAAAAGACGGAACCGGTAAGCGTGCAAAGTCGGAGAAGATGTTGATAGCCGGTAAGACAGGTACAGCAAACATACCTAACTCTATTACAGGAAAGTATGACAATAGCGAGAAGATGATGAGTTTCTGTGGATTCTTCCCTGCCGACAAGCCTCAATATACATTGTTGATACAGATGATGTTTGATGCAAAACAAGACACAAGGCCCGATTCTTTAAAAATAAAACTCGGTGGAGGAAGCACAGCTGCTGTTGCATTTAAAGAGATTGCCGAAAAAATTATGGCACATCAATATGATGCACCTGTAGAGGAAGCCAAGGACACAATCAACAATCACGAGCCAAAAATAAAAGCCGGCAACATTCAAGATGCAGCCTACCTGCTTGACGAGTTGAATATCAAAACCGCAAAAGCAAATAAAGGGGATAAGACTTGGGGAACAGCAAATTTTGAGGAAAACGGCACATATACTTTCAAGGAGAGAGAAATGGATATTGAAGTGGTACCAAATGTACAAGGAATGGGAGCAAAAGATGCAACATACCTTATGGAACAACGAGGTTTGAAAGTTGAGATAGATGGTTACGGAAGTGTGAAATCACAAAGCATACCAGCCGGACGCAAAACAAGAAAAGGCGAGACGGTGAGACTTGTACTAAGGCCATAATTATAAACAGACAATCAACAGACTATATAATGAGACTAAACGAGCTTTTAAGAGAGATTCAATACAATCGTCTTGTATTGCCTAAAGAAGAAGTTGACGTACGTGGTATAAACATTGATTCACGATTGGTAAAAGAGGGTGACATGTTCATCGCCATTAAAGGAACGCAAACCGACGGCCATGAGTATATCGCAATGGCCGAAGAAAAAGGTGCTGTTGCCATTGTGTGCGAAAACATGCCTGAAAGACAAAACCCCGATGTTGCATACATCAACCTTGCCGACGCACAGAGTGTTGCAGGTATCTTGGCCACAACTTTCTATAACAAGCCAACACAAAAACTGAAATTGGTTGGCGTAACCGGAACAAACGGCAAAACGACTATTGCTACATTATTATATGAATTATTTCGCCGAATGGGACACAAGTGTGGATTGTTATCGACTGTATGCAACTACATTGATGGTACAACATACCCTTCGACACACACAACACCAGATGCAATATCACTCAACAAATTATTGTCACAGATGGCTGATGCCGGTTGTGAATATGCATTCATGGAGGTTAGTTCACACGCTCTAGCACAACACAGAATTGCCGGTTTGGAGTTTGCCGGAGGTATTTTCACAAACCTCACGAGAGACCACATGGATTTTCATGAGACAATGGAAAACTACTTGAAAGCTAAAAAGAGTTTCTTTGACAACCTACCACGCAATGCATTTGCAATAACAAATATAGATGACAAGAATGGTCCTGTAATGGTACAGAACTGCCGTGGAGATATTAAGAGTTACTCAACAAGAACTCTTTGCGACTATAAGGCCAAACTTGTAGAGACACACCTTGACGGCATGATTCTTGAATTCAACAACCGAGAATTCTCTACTCTGCTGACAGGCCGATTCAACATCAGTAATCTGTTGGCAATTTATGCAACTGCCATTGAACTTGGGAAAGAACCCGAAGAGGTTCTTTGCGTGCTAAGTGCATTAAAACCGGTTTCGGGACGATTTGAGTCTTTACATTCAAAAGACGGCATTACTGCCATTGTTGATTATGCACACACCCCTGATGCTGTAAAGAGCATACTTGGTACTGTTAAGGAGGTTATGCGTGGCAATGGCAAGATTATAACAGTCGTTGGTGCCGGTGGCAACCGAGACAAAGGCAAACGCCCCATTATGGCTGTAGAAGCTGTGAAAAACAGCGATAGGGTTATCTTTACTTCGGACAACCCACGAAATGAAGAACCACAGGACATCATCAACGACATGCTTGCTGGCCTCAACGACGAACAGAGAAGGAATGTTCTCTCTATCACAGACCGCAAAGAGGCGATAAGAACCGCTTGTACTCTTGCACAAAAAGGCGATGTTGTAGTTGTTGCCGGAAAAGGACATGAAGATTATCAAGAGATAAAAGGTGTAAAACACCATTTTGATGACAAAGAGGTTATTAGAGAAATTTTCAATATATAATATCAAGTAATATGTTGTATCATCTTTTTAATTTAATAAAGGATTCTGATATCCCCGGAGCAAGATTGTTTGGATATACTTCGTTCCGTTCATTACTTGCCATTGTCCTATCATTGATTCTTTCGGCATGGGTGGGAAAAGGCATCATCAAATATTTCAAGAAAAAACAGATTACCGAGACACTGCGTGATTTTGACAAGAATAACTTAAAAGCAGGTGTCCCCACAATGGGTGGTATTATCATAATTATTGCCATTGTCATTCCTTGCCTTTTACTCGGAAGACTTGATAATATATACATGATATTGTTGCTCGTAACCACCGTTTGGCTTGGAATTTTGGGATTTGCCGATGATTATATCAAGACATTCAAGAAGAACAAAGAGGGTATTCCCGGAAAAATAAAAGTTTTTGCACAGGTAGGATTAGGACTTTTCATTGGTCTGATGCTCTACTTTAGCCCTCAGGCCGTAATGCGTGAGAATATAACCATTGAAAAGCCAAATAATATAGAGGAAGTCTATCATAGACCAACATCGGAAAAACTGAACAAGACAACTATACCTTTTATTAAGAGCCACAACCTTGATTATAGCGAAATAATGTCGTTCTGTGGAGAATACAAAGAGATTGCCGGTTGGATTCTATTCGTTATTGTGACTGTATTCGTTGTTACAGCAGTATCCAATGGTGCAAACCTCAATGACGGTATGGATGGCATGCTTGCCGGAAATGCGGCCATAATTGGAGTTGCTCTCGCCCTATTGGCCTATGTGTCGAGCCACGTGGGTTGGGCTGAATATCTGAACATAATGTTCTTACCCGGAGTGGAAGAAATTGTAATATTTACTTTTGCCTTTATTGGTGCACTAATCGGTTTTTTGTGGTACAACTCTTTCCCTGCACAGATTTTTATGGGAGACACAGGAAGTCTTACCATTGGCGGAATCATTGGAGTTGTAGCAATACTTATACACAAGGAAATTTTGTTGATTCTGCTTTGTGGTATCTTTGTTATTGAGAACCTGTCTGTAATAATGCAGGTTGCATACTTCAAGCAAGGCAAGAAAAAGGGTATTAAACAGAGAATTTTCCGCCGCACACCGCTACACCACCACTACAATGTCGAGGACGAGAAACTCGACAAGGAGTGTACATATATATTCAAAGGGCCCGAAAAACCCCTTCATGAAGCAAAGATAACCATTCGTTTCTGGATTGTTACAATAATAATGGCAGCCATCACTTTGATGACTTTAAAGATTAGATAAATGGATAAGAGAATTGTTGTATTGGGTGCAGGAGAAAGTGGTTGCGGTGCAGCCATACTCGCCAAGAAACTCGGATTCGATGTTTTTGTATCGGACTACGGCGCTATTTCGGACAAGTACAAGAAGATGCTTGACCAGCACGAGATAGAGTGGGAGGAGAAGAAACACACCGAAGAACTAATCCTGTGTGCTGGAGAAGTCATCAAGAGCCCCGGAATCCCAAATGAGGCACCAATAATGGTAAAGATTATTGATTCCGGAATACCGGTAATCTCTGAAATTGAGTTTGCTGGAAGATATACAAGAGCAAAGATGGTTTGTATAACAGGTAGCAACGGAAAAACAACAACCACATCGCTAATATACCATATATTCCGTGAAGCCGGACTTAATGTAGGTCTTGCGGGAAATATCGGCAAGAGCCTTGCATTGCAGGTTGCCGAAGGAGATAAAGATTATTACATCGTGGAACTAAGCAGTTTCCAGCTTGACAACATGTATGAATTCCGTGCCAACGTAGCGGTATTACTTAATATTACCCCCGACCATCTTGACCGTTATGGCTACGACATGCAAAACTATGTAAATGCCAAGCTTCGTATTCTGCAGAACCAGACATCAGAAGATGCCTTTGTGTTCTGGAATGACGACCCTGTCATCAAAAAGGAACTGAAGAAATACAAACATGGTAAATTATACCCGTTTGCCGAGAAAAAAGAGAAAGACACCGTTGCATACACCGAGGCCGAAAAATTGATTTTCACAGAGCCCGTTCCATTCAACATGGAACTTGAAGAACTTTCTTTGACAGGCAAACACAACCTTTACAACTCCATGGCTGCCGGAATCTCGGCTAACGTCGCCGGAATACGCAAAGAGACTATACGAGAGGCTCTGAGTTCATTCGTAGGTGTTGAGCACAGACTTGAAAAAGTGGCAAAAATCAATGGTGTAGAATACATCAATGATTCAAAGGCCACAAACGTGAATAGTTGTTGGTATGCCTTACAGAGCATGAAAACAAAGACTGTGCTTATACTTGGAGGTAAAGATAAAGGTAATGACTATAACGAAATTGCAGAACTTGTAAAGGAGAAGTGTTGCGGACTTGTCTTTTTGGGAGCTGACAATAGCAAATTGCATGCCTTCTTCGATAGTTTCGGACTACCAATCGCCGACACTTCTTCTATGCAGGATTGTGTAGAACAAGCATCAAAAATGGCAAAAAGCGGAGAGACGGTACTTCTAAGCCCCTGTTGTGCAAGTTTTGATCTCTTTAACAACTACGAAGAACGAGGAAGGATATTTAAAGAGTGTGTAAATAATTTATAAATTATATAATGGGAGGTGACCAATTAAAAAGAATATTGTTTAAAGGAGACAAAGTCATTTGGGCTGTTTTCTTTATTCTCTGCTCAATATCATGGGTGGAGGTATTCAGTGCAACCAGCCGCCAGGTGAGCGAAAGCGGAAGTTATTGGATGCCCATAATAAAACACACTGTATTCTTGTTGGCGGGTATCTTTGTTGTGTGGTTTATGCACAACATGAAAGTTGCATGGATAAAGAAATTGACATATATAATCTATTGGGCAGGACTCTTGGGACTGATTTGGGCACAAATTGACCCAAGGTCTCAAATAAATGACAGTGCACGCTGGATTAGGATTATGGGATTCACATTCCAACCTATGGAACTTGCAAAAATGGGACTTGTAATGCTTGTGGCACTTATAATAACAGAACATCAGGACGAGGAAGGAACTGACCACAATGCACTGAAACGCATTATCATATACAGTTTGCCACCTGTAGCGATAATTTTCAAGGAGAACCTTTCAACAGCCGCAATCATTTTGTTGACACTCTACATGATGATGTTTATAGGCAGACTGCCCAAAGGACAAATGCTGAAAATTCTTGGAATTGCATTTGCCACGGTGGCTATTGGAGTTACATTGATAATGTCAGCACCTGAAAGTTGGGGAAACGAGGGAGGCTTCAAACAAAAAGTAATCACCTGGAAACACCGCGTTGTCGATGCACTGAAAAGCGAACCGGTAACAGCAGAGGATTATGTCATAACAAACGAGCAGAGAGCACATGCTAATATCGCCATAGCCTCAAGTAATATTTTAGGACGTGGACCCGGAAACTCCGAAGCACGTGATTTTATACCGCATGCCTACTCCGACTTCATATATGCTGTAATCATTGAAGAACTTGGCCTGCTTGGAGGATTCATTGTTCTATTGCTTTACATGACAATACTGTACCGATGCGGTAAGATTGCAAAACGATGCGAAGACCCCTACCCGGCCTATCTTATAATGGGTGTTGGTATGATAATAACCATGCAGGCCATGCTTCACATGTATATATCTGTAGGAGACTTTGTTACCGGACAGCCACTGCCATTGATAAGTCAGGGAGGTACATCGGTTCTTATAAACTGTGTATATATAGGAATGATATTGAGCATAAGCCGATATGCGAAAAAATGTGCAATACAAGCACAAACAGAGATTATAGAGAATAACACAAATATTGTCGAATCAGAAAAAAACAAGGAGTATGAAGAAGGATTATAGAATTATAATAAGCGGTGGCGGTACCGGAGGTCATATATTCCCCGCTCTTTCAATAGCTGATGCAATAAAAAGCAAACACCCTGAAGCAAAGATTCTGTTCGTGGGTGCAGACAACAGAATGGAAATGCAAAGAGTTCCTGATGCCGGATACGACATCATTGGATTGCCCATTGCAGGATTCGACCGTAAAAACCTGTTAAAGAATTTCAGAGTTCTCTGGCTCATTATAAAAAGCCAACTTAAGGCAAGAAAAATAATCAAGGAGTTTGCTCCACAAGTTGCTGTTGGAGTAGGTGGTTATGCAAGCGGGCCTACACTAAAGATGGCAGCAAGCATGAACATACCGACTCTTATTCAAGAACAGAATTCTTACGCCGGTGTAACAAATAAAATCCTATCAAAAAATGCTGATATGATTTGTGTTGCTTACGACGGCATGGAACGTTTCTTTCCACAAGATAAGATTAAATTCACTGGTAACCCTGTGAGAAAAAGCCTTATCGACATGCGTGCAAACCGAAGCGAAGCTATAAAAGCCATGGGCCTTGACGAGAACAAAAAATGCGTTCTTATTGTCGGCGGAAGCTTTGGTGCAAGAAGCATAAATGAAGCAATACTCGCAAACATAGAACAAATAAAAGCACATAAGGAGATACAGTTTATTTGGCAAACCGGAAAGCTCTATTTTGAGGAGATGCAAAAAAGAACAAAGGAGGCTGGAAACCCCGAGAACCTTATTGTCACCGATTTTGTATCAAACATGGCTAATGCTCTTGGAGCAGCCGACCTTGTAGTATCACGTGCCGGTGCCGGCTCAATTTCGGAGTTCGCATTGCTTGGCAAAGCCGTTATCTTAGTACCATCGCCAAATGTATCCGAGGATCACCAGACAAAAAATGCCATGGCTTTGGTTGAGAAAGATGCTGCAATTTATGTTGCTGACGCAAATGCCAAAGAAGAACTTGTAAAAAAGGCAATAGAAACAGTCTGTGACAAAGACAAGATTGCCATGCTCGAAAAGAATGTAGAAAAATTAGGAAAACCGAATGCAGCAGAGGTTATTGCAGACGAGGTCATTATGCTTGCCGACGCATTTATGGAGAAAAAGAGCTGATGTAAAAAATAAAAATTGAGATAATGGAACTTAAAGATATAAAAGCGGTTTATTTCCTTGGCGCCGGAGGCATTGGTATGAGTGCCCTTGTACGATATTTTTTGCGTGAAGGCAAATTTGTTGCCGGTTATGACCGCACACCAAGCGAACTGACCGACAGACTATCAGAAGAGGGTGCTGTTTTGCATTTTGAAGAGAACCTGGAACTTGTTCCCGAAGAGTGTAAAAACCCCGAAACGACATTGGTGGTATATACTCCTGCGATACCGGCAGACCACAAAGAGTGGAATTTGTTCCGTAACGGGAATTTCACTGTAAAGAAACGTGCCGAAGTTCTTGGTATCATCACAAAGGGCAAATTGGGTGTCTGTGCTGCAGGAACTCATGGCAAAACAACGACATCGACAATGACAGCTCATCTGATGCATAGTTCACATGTCGATTGTGCCGCTTTTCTTGGAGGAATATCAAAGAATTACAAAAGTAACCTCATACTCACCGACAAGAGTGACTATGTCGTTATAGAAGCCGATGAGTACGACCGTTCATTCCTGCACCTTGAACCATATATAGCAACAATTACATCGGCCGATCCTGACCATTTGGATATTTATGGCAACAAGGAGAATTATCTTGAGGCCTTTGCACAGTTTACCGAAAAGATAAAAGAGAATGGTTTTCTGATAATCCACGAAGGATTGGAAGTAAAGCCACGTACAAAAGAGAGTGTAAAGACCTATACATACGGACGAGATAAGGGTGATTTCCATGCTGAAAATATTCGTATTGGAAACGGCGAGATAATTATTGATTACGTGTCACCTTGGCAAAGAATCAATGATGTAAAGTTAGGAGTACCGGTAAGTATCAACATTGACAACGGAGTGGCATCAATGGCTATGGCCGAGATTTGTGGTGCAACAGCTGATGAATTAAGAGTGGGTATGGAAAGTTTTGCCGGTGCCGACAGACGCTTTGATTTCCATATCAAGGAGGATAATCTTGTTCTGATAAGTGATTATGCACACCACCCCGACGAAGTGCGTGCCTGTGCAAAATCAATAAAAGAGCTGTATAATGACAAAAAAATAACAGTCATGTTCCAGCCCCACCTCTATAGCCGTACAGCAGATTTCTATAAAGAATTTGCTGAAAGTCTATCACTATTCGACAAGGTAATTCTTGTGGATATATATCCAGCACGAGAAAAGCCTATGCCCGGTGTGACAAGCAAACTGATATACGATTGTTTGGACAACAGGGTTGAAAAGATGATGTGTGGCAGAAACGAGGTTCTTGAATTTGTTGAACAAGAAAAAGAGAATATTGAGGTATTGGTTTCACTTGGTGCTGGAGATTTGGAAAACGACGTCCCAAAGATGAAAGAGATATTAAAAAACCGATGACATAATTATATCGCGATGCTGAAAAGAATTTTAAAATACTTTTTTGTGGCTATTGCAATATGCTACTCTCTGTTCGCTCTGTTTGTCATACCCCAATTTAAGGAAAACGGAACTTGCAGCGGTATTATTGTTAATATATCGGACTGTGATATAAAAACAATAACAGACGAGGAGGTTATGGATATTCTAAATGAGGCAAACCTTACACCTGAATTAAAAAAGATGAACGAAATTGATTGTGGCGAAATAGAACAACATTTCAACAACATCTCACTAATTAAGGAGTGTCAGGTGTATAAAGGTAATAAGGATTTTGTTAATATAAATATCGATTGTCGTGAACCCATAATCAGAATCCATGACAAAGAGAACAAGACATATTGCGTAGATAGCGATGGAAACATTATAAGAGGTATAAACAGAGCCTTACATCTCCCCATAGCAACAGGCAACATTGTTGACAGCATGGCAACAAAGGAGATCAAGGATATAGCTTCGGCCATAAAAGAGAGTAAATTCTGGACGGCACAAATTGAACAGATATATTTCAATGATAAGAAAGAGGTAATACTGATTCCGCGTGTAGGAGACCATATCATTGAACTCGGAACAACCGAGAATGTCAATAACAAATTAGAAAAACTATATACTTTCTATCACGAAGGTATGAACAAGATTGGCTGGAATAAATACAGTAAACTAAATATAGAGTTCGGAGATAAGGTTATTTGCACCAAAAGAGATTAAGATATGGGAAATACCAATTACATAACAGCCATAGAGCTGAGTTCATCAAAAATTTCGGGAGCTGTTGGCATTGAGACTTACGCCGGTATAAAGATTTTGGCTACGGCAAGCACTCCTGTCAAGGGATTTATCACGAAAGGTGTTGTTCGTAATGTCGATGAGACAAGTAACGCCATCAACTATATAATCAATACACTCGAAAGCGGACTGGACAATATTGCCATCAAGAGAGCATATATCTCTTTTGCCGGTCTTTCTGTTCATTCGATAAAGTCAAAGGTAACACGTACCTTCAACAGCTACACCAAGATTACCAATGACATCATCAATGAGATGGCACTTGAGAACGACAAGACTTTCCAGGCACCAGAAGGATATACAAGAGTACAGGTTGTAAATCAAGAGTACAGACTTGATGGAAAAATCGACAACAACCCCATTGGTGCTCCAACATTACAGATTGAAGGCAACTACCTAAACATTGTCATCAATGAACAATATCTCAACCAGCTAAACGACAGTTTCGCTCAGGCAGACATTGAGATTGCTGACAGTTTCAGTGCTGCACGTATGGATGCCGACATATTACTTTCAAAAGATGCACGTCGCAATGGCTGTGCCTTAGTAAACATCGGTGCAGATACAACAACCGTTGCAATATACAACAACGATATATTACGCAAATTAGTTGTCGTTCCACTCGGAAGCCGTAATATAACAATGGACCTGTGTTCAAAACAGATTTCGTTCGACGAGGCCGAGGAGATTAAGATAACACGCGGTTATAAATCGTCACTGAATGACAGATTGCCCATTGACAGTGACACCATCAACAGTATAATCAATGCACGTATGTGCGAGATTCTACAAAACACGAAATACCAGATTGAAGAGTCGGGTGAGAGAATTGGACATATAATATTCACCGGTGGTGGTTCTAAACTTAAGAACTTCAACCTATTGCTTGAAGAATATCTTCCAAACTACAAAAACGAGATTATTTCAGAGCCACAATTCAGCCTTGAGAGCAGTAGCGGTGTAAACTTGTATGGTATATTCACCACAGCACTTTACGGCCTGCTTAAGCAAGGAAAAGAAAACTGCTGCGAAGAGATTAAACCGGCAACATACACGCCACCGGTAGAGCAGACGATATTCTCGGGTGATATGTTCGACAACGGCGACAACGTAAACAAACAACCTGCGGAGACTACTGTCGAGAAGAAACCGACGACAAAGAAAACAGAAAGCGGCACCAAGAAAAAACCTCAAAAAGACAATTTCTGGGGAGGTTTGTTCGGACAAACAAAACAAGCGATAACAGATTGGGTTGGAAATGCCACCGAAGACGAGAAAGATGACGAAATTGATTAACGAATGATACAGAACAGTATGGATATTAACGAACAACCAAAACAAAGCCTTCCTTTTGCAATACCCACTGATGCACCACGAATAATAAAGGTAGTAGGTGTCGGTGGCGGAGGAAGCAATGCGGTACATAACATGTTTCGCAAGGGCATACATAATGTATCGTTTGCAGTATGCAACACCGATATGCAGGCATTGCAAAGCTCACCGATACCCAAGAAGGTGCAGTTAGGAGAAAAGATTACCGAAGGACTTGGTGCCGGCAATAACCCCGAAGTAGCACGCCGTGCCGCCGAAGAGAGCCGTGAGGATATAGAAAGACTCTTTAATGACGGAACAAAGATGGCATTCATCACTGCCGGAATGGGTGGTGGTACAGGTACGGGAGCTGCTCCTGTAGTTGCGGAAATCGCAAAAAGCCTCGGAATTCTCACAATCGGTATTGTAACCATTCCGTTCAAGTTCGAGATGACCGGTAAAATAAAGCAGGCCCTCAAAGGTGTAATAGAGATTTCAAAGCATGTCGATGCACTGCTTGTAATAAACAACCAGCGACTGATTGACATATATCCCAAGTTGCACGTTGCCGAAGGATTCCAAGTTGTCGATGATGTATTGACTACAGCCACCAAGAGTATTGCCGAAATAATCACATCACGCGGCACAATTAACCTCGACTTCCGCGATGTAAGCAAAATTCTGAAGAACGGTGGTGTGGCAATAATGAGTTACGGTATTGAAAAAGGCGAGATGCGTGTTTCACGTGCATTCCGCAGTGCCCTTCATTCACCATTGCTCAACGACAACGATATTTACAAGTCAAAAAAGATTCTTTTCAATATATATGAGAACCCCAACGACCCGATACGTGTTGAAGAGATGGGCGAAGTGGAAAGTTTCATGGAGCAATTCAAAGAGGAGGATATTGAACTAATCTGGGGATTAAGCAAAGATATGCATCTTGGCGAAGGCGAAGTAAAAGTAACAGTCCTTGCAACCGGATTTGGTATGAAAGACATCCCCGACATGAAACCTTTGGTCGAAGAGGAAGAGAAGATTATAAAACAACTATCCGACGAAGAGCGTGCGAGAATTGCCAAGGATGAAGAGAAAATCAACACCATGGTTGAAGCATTCTACAAGCCCGACTACAAAGTCTATATCTTCAAGGGCGATGACATGCACAACGAAGAATTCTTGACAGCCATAGACAACTCGCCTACCTACATCCGAACAGCATCGGAACTTGAAAAGATGACAGCCATTCTTGAAAAAAGCACGCCCGTTGCACCACAAGCAATAGAGGCTGAAGAGATTTGTGATAACGAAGAGAGTGATAACAATTCAACAGAAATATAATTATGGAACTATTTGACATTATCAGCAATGACATTAAAGAGGCAATGAAAGCCAAGGATAAAGTAGCTCTTGATACTATTAGAAACATAAAGAAAGTATTGCTTGAAGCAAAGACCGCTCCCGGTGCCGGAGACACTGTAAGCGATGAGACAGCAATAAAACTCATCCAAAAACTAGTGAAACAAGGTAAAGAGTCGGCAGAATTATACAGCAGCCAAAACCGTCCCGAACTTGCACAAGAGGAACTTTCACAAGTTGCAGTAATGGAGCGTTATCTCCCAAAGCAGATGAGCGAAGAGGAAGTAACCAACGTTCTTAAGGATATCATAGCACAAACAGGTGCTGCAGGCCCACAGGATATGGGTAAAGTCATGGGAGTTGCCACCAAACAACTTGCTGGCAAGGCCGAAGGAAAGATGATTTCAACAATAGTAAAACAGTTGTTAAATAGTTAATCGAACAACTCCTTTAATATTCCAAGTGATTTAAGTTGGGGAAAATCGGGAATATGCAACTTATAATAATCATTAAGAAATGCGAGGTATTCACTTCGCATTTCTCTATTTAAAGAGAGTTTATGCAAAGACTCATAGCCGGTACACAAGAGAGTCACGAACCCTTCGGCATATTGCGGCAGAATAAAATTCGGATGCAACGGGTGTTCACGAACAACACATCCTTGAGCCAAATCAAAATAACACCCTTTACTATAATTATCAAGATTGGGATATATACCAAGATACTTCAACAGTTGCGAAAGAAAAAGAAGATGAAAGTCGGCATATCCATGTTCAAGACTGTCGAAAAAGATCAATGAGCGATCGATAAAATTAAAAAGAGCCTCATCACCCTCCTCTTCACGCAAAGCGTATGTAAGAAACTCGGAAAGATAAAGAGCAATAGATGATTTAACGACATTATATGTTATAGTGGAATACATTGCATAGGGCTGTGCATCTGTAATCCGTTGCAAGCTACGCCCTTTCTTCACCGATACTGTAAATGATAGCATAGAAAGTGGTTGAAACAGCACACTTCTGACTTTACTACGCTTACTATGTGATACAGGCAATAAAAACGATTGACGACCATACTGACGAGTATATATATCGGCAATCATAAGAGTGTCGTTATACCTTAAAGTACGAAGAACTATTCCCTCAATTTTCTCTACCATAACCTGTTTTTTCACGATTTGAGAGCAAAACTATAAAAAAACTTTCAAAAACCTTTGGTAATTAAAAAAAAGATTATACCTTTGCACTCGCTTTAAGCACTAAAGCATTTTCAAACTCTTAACGGAGTACTAAAGGCTGGCCCATTCGTCTATCGGCTAGGACGCAAGATTTTCATTCTTGAAAGAGGGGTTCGATTCCCCTATGGGCTACAAGTAAAACTAAAAAATAAATTTAAAGAGATGGCAAATCATAAATCATCACTTAAGAGAATCAGACAGACAGAAAAGAGAAATCTTCAGAACCGTTATTTCGGAAAGAATATGCGTTCTGCAGTTCGTGGCTTGCGTGCTTTGACAAACAAGGAAGAGGCACTTGCTAAGTTCCCCGAAGTTCAGAAGATGCTCGACAGAATGGCTAAGCGTGGTCTTATTCACAAGAACAAGGCTGCAAACCTCAAGTCAGGTCTCTGTGCTAAAATTGCAAAGTTAGCCTAATTTATTGAAACATATATTTACCGAACAAGGGGCTGGATTTTCATCCAGCCTTTTCGTGTTATACATAACTGACAGAAAACCACTTAATTTCCAAAAGTAAAAGTAAAAAAACAGGCAAATTATTAACAAAACTTTATTGTATAATCCCCTGTTTTTTATTAACTTTGTTCAGTTATAAAGACTTCAATTTTTACTTATGAGCGAAGATATAAACAAGAGTACATCGGCTAACTATTCAGCCGACAGCATTCAGGTCCTCGAAGGTCTTGAAGCAGTCCGCAAACGCCCCGCCATGTATATTGGCGACATCAGCGAAAAGGGTCTCCACCACTTGGTTTACGAGGTAGTGGACAACTCTATCGACGAGGCTATGGCCGGTTTCTGTACACATATAAACGTTACTATAAACCCCGGTAATTCTATTTCGGTTCAAGATAACGGTCGTGGTATCCCCGTTGATTTCCACGAGAAAGAAGGACGTTCTGCACTTGAGGTTGTAATGACTGTATTGCACGCCGGCGGTAAGTTCAACAAAGATTCATACAAAGTATCCGGTGGTCTCCACGGTGTGGGTGTATCATGTGTGAATGCATTGTCAACCCACATGAGAACCGAAGTTTTCCGCGATGGCAAGCACTATGAGCAGAACTACTCATGCGGTAAGCCCCTTGGCGATGTACGTTGCATAGGCGAGACAAACATCAGAGGTACAAGACAGACATTCCAGCCCGACGGCTCAATATTCACTGTAACCGAATACCAATACCAGATATTGGCTACACGTCTTCGTGAGTTGGCATATTTGAATGCCGGTATCACAATCACATTGACCGACGAGCGTGAAGCCGATGAGAATGGCAACTACAAGAGCGAAACATTCCACTCAACCGAAGGTTTGAAGGAATTTGTCCGTCACATTGACGCATCACGCGTTCCCCTCATTGGTGATGTAATTTACCTCAATACCGAAAAGAACGGAACACCAATCGAGGCTGCAATCATCTATAACACCGGTTACAGCGAGAACGTACACACATACGTAAACAACATCAACACCATAGAGGGTGGAACACACCTTGCAGGTTTCCGCCGTGCATTGACCCGTACATTGAAGAAATACGCCGATGACACCAAGGCTCTTGAAAAAGCAAAGGTCGAGATTTCCGGCGAGGACTTCCGCGAAGGTCTTACAGCTATCGTTTCGGTAAAAGTTGCAGAGCCACAGTTCGAAGGACAGACAAAGACCAAACTCGGTAACAGCGAGGTAACAGGAGCTGTTGATCAGGCTGTAGGTGAGGCTTTGGCATACTACCTTGAGGAACACCCCAAAGAGGCAAAGATGATTGTTGACAAGGTTGTTCTTGCAGCAACAGCACGTATTGCAGCACGCAAGGCACGCGAGAGCGTACAACGCAAAAGCCCTATGGGTGGTTGCGGTATGCCCGGTAAACTTGCCGACTGCTCCGACAAAGACCCTGCAAACTGCGAATTGTTCCTCGTCGAGGGTGACTCTGCGGGAGGTTCAGCAAAACAGGGCCGCAAGAACAAGTTCCAGGCCATTCTTCCCCTACGCGGTAAGATTCTTAACGTAGAGAAAGTGATGTGGCACAAAGCTTTTGAGAGCGATGAAGTAAACAACATCATACAGGCATTAGGTGTACGTTTCGGTCTTGACCCCGAGGATAGCAAAAAAGCAAACATTGACAAGCTACGTTACCACAAGATTATCATGATGGCCGATGCCGATGTCGATGGTGCACACATTGGAACACTTATCATGACTCTCTTCTACCGTTACATGCCTGAGCTAATCGAGGGCGGCCATCTCTACAAGGCGATGCCACCACTCTACCTATGTTCAAAGGGCAAGGCAAAGAGATATTGCTACAACGACAAGGAGAAAGACGAATTCGTACAGGAGTTTGCAGGCGGTAACGAGAAGGACATCAACATCCAGCGTTATAAGGGTCTTGGTGAGATGAACCCCGAGCAGCTTTGGGACACCACTATGAACCCAGAGACACGTACCTTGAAACAGGTTACGATACGCGATGCACAAGAAGCCGATTATATCTTCTCAATGCTCATGGGAGACGATGTAGGCCCACGTCGCGACTTCATTGAAGAGAATGCCACATACGCAAATATCGACGCGTAAAAACGGTTATAATACAAACAAAGTGGTGGACTGTTTATCAACAGTCCACCACTTTGTTTTGCAATTTATTTAAAACACTAAAAAAACAGCTGTTTTACTGTTATTACAGCAACTACCCTCATATTTTCAACTTGCCTTTCAGCACAACACTCTTTATAAGCGGTGTCTGATGTGCGTATGAGATATATGCAAGTGACGGCAAAGGTTTAGTTATATAAAAATTAGCAACCTTACCGCGTGTTATAGAACCGTAATCCCTGCTTTCGCCCATTGCTGCAGCACTGTTTATGGTAGCGGCATTGAGAGCCTCAACTGGAGTCATCTTCATCTTGATAGATGCCAAGGAGACCACAAAACGCATATTGCCGGATGGGGCTGTACCCGGATTATAGTCAGAAGCAAGAGCCACCGGCAAACCCGCATCAATCATCTTACGGGCAGGAGGATAACCTATACTAAGGAAAAATGCACAGCCTGGAAGCATTGTTGGAATAGTTTCGCTGCTACGCAATACCTCTATCTGCTCATCGCCCATGGATTCAAGATGATCAACCGAGAGGGCTTTGTTTGCAACACCAACCTCAACACCTCCTGAAACAGCAAGCTCATTGGCATGAATCTTTGCACGAAGACCATATTCCGCACCTTTTCTGATTACCTTTTCCGTTTCCTCAACAGTAAAGAAACCACGGTCACAGAAAACATCGACAAAATCGGCAAGGTCCTCGCCTGCAACAGCCGGAATCATATCATTGCAGACATGCTCTACATATTCGGCCTGACGCCCCTTGTATGCACGCCCTACAGCATGGGCTCCCAAGAATGTAGAACGTATCTCTAGCGGTGCATCATTTCTCAGTCTTTTAATTACACGCAGAATCTTAAGTTCATCTTCCAAGGTAAGACCATATCCCGACTTTATCTCCACAAGACCTGTTCCCATTGCTGCAATCTCATTTACACGCTCCATTGCCTGACGGTACAGTTCATCCTCTGAAGTATCATGCAGTCTATCGGCAGAGTTCAATATTCCACCGCCACGCTTGGCAATCTCTTCATACGAAAGACCGTTTATCTTATCAAGGAACTCCTGCTCCCTGCTGCCAGCATATACCAGATGAGTATGCGAATCGCAGAACGATGGGAACAGCCAGCCGCCTTCAGCATCCAGGACCCCACACCCTTCAACCTCTTCAAAGCAATCCATAGAACCGTAATCCTTGATACGATTACCATTGGTCAACAACCACGCATTTTCAAGCGTACCAATCTCGTTCAGTTCGGCACCATACCTTGCAGTTCTTCCACTCTCATCTATGCCGACGAGCATACCTATGTTTTTAACAAGCAGGTTCATTTTCATTCAAGAATTTCACCGATGCCGCAATATGAGGATACATCACGGTATCATTACAAACAAATGGAACAACTTTCCTATAAGCATCTACAAGAGCCTCAACCTTTGCCGAAGAGCACAACGGACGACGGAATTCCAATGCCTGAGCCGCATTCATAAGTTCTATCGCCAACACACGTTCGGTATTCTGCACAACCCTCCATAGTTTTGTAGCAGCATTGGAACCCATGCTCACATGATCCTCTTGTCCCTGAGACGATGGTATTGAATCGCATGATGCCGGCCAGCAAAGCCCCTTTGACTGACTGACAATTGATGCAGCCGTATATTGAGGAATCATAAAACCACTGTTCAATCCGGGATTCACTACAAGGAAATTAGGCAAATTGCGTACACCGGAAACAATCTTGTAGATACGACGTTCCGAGATGTTTCCAAGTTCCGCAACAGCTATTGCAAGGAAGTCCATAGGCAATGCTATTGGCTGTCCATGGAAATTACCGGCAGAAATAACCTTGTCTGCATCGGGGAAGATTGTTGGGTTGTCGGTTGCCGAATTTATTTCAGTCTCCAACACACCCCAAACATAGTCTATTGTATCCTTTGTCGCACCATGCACCTGTGGTATACAACGGAATGAGTATGGATCCTGAACATGTTTCTTAGGCTGTTTTGTTATTTCACTTCCTTCAAGAAGATTACGGATATTACGTGCTGTTTCAGCCTGCCCTTTATGAGGACGAATAGCATGTACATCGTGATCAAAAGGTTCCATTCTGCCATCAAAGGCATCTAAAGATATTGCACCTACGGTATCGGCCCAACGGCTCAACTTACGTGCTTTTATAAGCGAATAGACACCATATGCCGACATGAACTGAGTACCGTTCAACAGAGCAAGTCCCTCTTTTGAACAAAGAGCGATGGATTCCCACCCCATCTTATCCATAACAACAGAACTCTCAACCACCGAACCATTGTACTCGACAAGACCTAAGCCCAACAGCGGTAAAGACATATGTGCAAGAGGCGAGAGGTCACCCGACGCACCGAGAGAACCCTGCTCATACACTACAGGAAGAATATCATTATTATACATCTCTACAAGACGTTCCACTGTCACTAACTGTACGCCGGAATGTCCGTATGACAAAGACTGTATCTTAAGAAAAATCATCAGCTTTACAATCTCAGAAGGCACTCGCTCACCCGTACCACAAGCATGCGACATAACAAGATTCTTTTGCAACAAAGAGAGATTTTCCTTATCTACCGAAATATTGCAAAGCGAGCCAAAACCTGTTGTCACACCATATATAGGGTGGCTGGTATCTTCCATTTTCCTGTCAAGAAACTCCCTGCAATGCACAATACGCTCTTTGGCATCGTCGGAAAGAGCAAGTTTGTATCCTTTTGAAAGAATCTCTTCTACACGTTCGATTGTCAACCAATCGGCATTGATATAATGTACCATATTCACTTGTGGTTTTTATAAATTTCTTCAATCATATCCATATCGGCAATATTAGGCAAGGTAACCTTTAGTAACGGTGTGCGTTCCATCTGTCGCTGTATCGCAAACATAGCACCCTTGTTCCTTGCCCAACTGCGACGGGCAATACCATTATTCACATCCCAAAGAAGCATCTCCTCTATGTGACGTGCAGAATCTTCGGAGCCATCAATAACCATTCCAAAGCCTCCATTGATAACTTCACCCCAACCTACACCGCCACCATTGTGGATAGATACCCATGTTGCACCACGGAAGGAATCTCCAATAACATTCTGCACCGCCATATCGGCACAGAACTGTGAGCCGTCATAAATATTAGAAGTCTCACGGTATGGAGAATCAGTTCCCGACACATCGTGATGATCGCGACCTAGCACCACCGGTGCAGAAATCTCGCCACGTTCTATAGCCTCATTGAATGCCAATGCTATCCGTGTACGTCCTTCGGAGTCGGCATAGAGGATTCTCGCCTGCGAGCCCACAACAAGCCTGTTCTGCTTCGCCTCGCGTATCCAATGCAGATTATCTTCGAGCTGACCGCATATCTCCTTTGGAGCATCCTTGAGCATATCCTCAAGCACCTCGGCTGCTATACGGTCTGTAATTTCAAGATCCTCCTCTTTTCCCGATGTACAAACCCAACGGAAAGGACCAAAACCATAATCAAAGAACATTGGCCCCATGATATCCTGCACATACGATGGATAGCGGAACTTACCGTTCTCACCCATTATATCAGCACCTGCACGCGATGATTCAAGCAAAAAAGCATTACCATAATCAAAGAAATACATTCCACGTGCAGTCAGTTTGTTTATTGCAGCAACATGGCGACGCAAAGACTCCTGCACACATTCGCGGAAGCGTTCTGGCTCTTCGGCCATCATACGGTTTGAATCCTCATAAGAGTAACCCACCGGATAATAGCCTCCGGCCCAAGGATTATGCAGCGATGTCTGATCTGAGCCAAGATCGACATTGATATTCTCAACAGCAAGACGTTCCCAAAGATCAACCACGTTACCTACATATGCAAACGACACAACCTCCTTTTTTTCTACCGCCTCCTTGATACGCGGTATAAGCAGATCTAGCGAGGTATGCAATTCATCTACCCACCCCTGCTTATGACGTTTCTCTGCTGCAGCAATATTTATTTCGGCAGTGACGCTTACCACGCCCGAGATATTTCCGGCTTTGGGCTGTGCACCAGACATGCCGCCAAGGCCGGCAGTAACAAACAACATACCCCTCAAGTCATTCTGCCCCGGCTTCATTCTCTTGCGTGCAGCATTCATAACCGTTATGGTTGTACCATGAACAATACCCTGAGGCCCTATATACATATATGACCCTGCTGTCATCTGACCGTACTGCGACACTCCCATTGCATTGAAACGTTCCCAATCATCCTGTGCCGAGTGGTTGGGGATAACCATACCATTGGTGACAATAACACGAGGTGCATCCTTATGCGAAGGAAAAAGCCCGAGAGGATGTCCCGAGTACATTACAAGAGTCTGTTCATCGGTCATCTCTGCAAGATATTTCATTGCAAGACGATATTGTGCCCAGTTCTGGAACACAGCACCATTGCCACCATAGGTAATAAGCTCATGAGGATGCTGTGCAACAGCCTTATCAAGGTTGTTCTGTATCATAAGCATTATTGCTGCAGCCTGACGTGAACGTGCCGGATACTCATCGATAGAACGTGCAAACATCTCATATTCAGGACGCAGACGATACATATATATGCGACCATAATTCTTCAACTCCTCAAGGAACTCCGGAGCAAGTTCTGCATGATGTTTCTGTGGAAAATAACGCAACGCATTGGCCAATGCAAGTTTCTTCTCTTCATCGGTAAGTATATCCTTACGTTTTGGAGCATGATTTGCACTCTTGTCATACTCCCTTTTGGCAGGCAGTATATCAGGAATACCAGCTAATATATCTTTTTGAAAGTCAGTCATAATCTCTCTTACTTTATTTTAGTATCAACAATGGCAAGAATCTCTTTCTCGGCAATCTGAGCCTTTGCCTGTATCTCTTCGGCCTCTTTTACAAGTTCTTCGGCAACAGTTCTATCCTTCAGGCCTGCAGCATTTATCTTTACATTAAGACAAGCACCCATAACAGCCGAACGGGCCGACAATGCACCAACGCCTGCATCTGAAACCGAATTCGGATTACCCTCTTCGGCCATTGCACGCACAACGTCAAATACCTTATATGCAGTTTTCATTGTCCTAAGAGGAACCTGTGTTGCATAAAGTGTTGCCTCTTCCATAGCCTTGGCACGGGCAGTTTTCTCCTCTTCTGTACCCTTAGGCATGCCAAACACATCCATAATCTTATTGAAGGCTGCAGTATCCTCGTCAACAAGCTGCAACAACTCATTCATAAGTCCCATACCCTTTTCGGCCCAATCGGAAAAATATTCCCAACGCTCATCCCAACCGGCCTTATGCGATGAAAGATTTGCCACCATTGTGCCAAGAGCAGCACCCAAAGCACCCATATATGCCGAAATGGAGCCACCGCCTGGTGCCGGAGATTCACTTGCAGTCTCCTCGGCAAAACTGGCACAAGTCATATCAACAAGCCTTTTCGTCCCCTTGGCCGCTTCAGTTTCAAGCATATATTCAATAACCTTCTCTTCGGGCTTGAAACCTTTCAGATTAGCAAGTCCCATACTCTCTATAGCAATACGCACCAACTCACGTTCTGGCACACCTGTCGAGCGACGTTGTTTGCGTAGAAAATGACGACCGGCATCCACAAGACACTTCTTTGGTATAAGACCCACAATTTCAGTTCCTGTAACACGCACGCCACGAGCTTCGGCAGCACGACATACCTCATCAAAAGCCACATGTAACGGTGTCACAGCAAGGTTGGTCATATTCATTGAGACCTGAGCTATACCATACTCTTCAATGAACCATCCAATAGCCTTGCAAGCCTTAAGGGTACCGGGAATCATAACTGTATTGCCATTCTCATCCTTAACAATTGTTCCTGTTATAGGATTTCCCTCACGCATGGGACGGCCCTTTTCGCGAACATCAAAAGCAATCGCATTGGCACGTCGTGTAGATGTTGTATTGAGATTATAATTCACAGCCACAAGGAAATCGCGGGCACCCACCGCTGTTGCACCAGTACGTGCAACACCTTCGTCATAAGGGCGGGCACCAAAATCGGGCTTTTTATCTTCGTTGGCAAGTTTCTCGGGCAATGCCTCGTACTCCCCGGCACGACACACAGCAAGGTTACGTCTTTCGGGTTTGAATGCAGCCGCTTCATAACAGTATGTTGGAACTCTAAGTTCTTCGGACAGACGCTTTGCCAAACCGCGAGCCAGTTCCGCACACTCCTCCATTGTAACACCCGATACAGGAATAAGCGGACATACATCACAAGCACCCATACGAGGATGAGCACCTTTATGCAAACGCATGTCAATAAGTTCCGTTGCACGTTTTACAGCAGCTACAGCAGCTTCCACAACAGCCTCGGGTTCTCCTACAAAAGTAACCACAGTACGATTGGTTGCCTCACCCGGATCTATATCCAAAAGCTTTACACCCTTGACGCTTTCCACAGCATCGGCAATCTTTCTTATGACCTCCATATTACGTCCTTCGGAAAAATTCGGGACGCACTCAATTATTCTTTTTTGCATAGTTATATGTTATAAGTTTTATATATCCAATCAGAGAAGAACCCATTTCAGCAAAACAGTAATAACTGTTAACAATACAAAAAAAAGCACTCCCCTTCGTTGTCCTTTTGTGAAATTAAAATAATTATTTGGCATTTAATTACTTTATATAAAATGTTTAACAATTATTACAGTATATTTGCATCAATGCAAATATAACGAAACAAACGAATAGAAGTACACATTATGACAATAAATATTTTATTGGAGAGAGTAAGAAACACATTCAGACGATACCCTCTGTCATTGATAATAATATGTGCAATATTATTCCTTACCTTTTACAAGACCGACGGAGAAGAACTGCCCAAGATGTTCCCCCACTTTGACAAACTGGCACATTTCATGATGTATTTCGGGTTCTGCATAGTCTTGTGGTTCGAATATTACCGCAGCCACCCCGACATTGTGCGTAGCAAACTCTTTTGGGGAGCAATAATAGGGCCGGCACTTTTCAGCGGAGCGTTGGAGATAGCCCAGGCGATGATGACCACATACCGCAGCGGAGACATATTCGATTTCATGTTCAACATTGCAGGCGTAATATCCGCAGCGTTCGCCGGAGTCTTCATCATCAAGCCTATAATACGAAAGAAGGTGTAAGTTTCTGAACTTACACCTTCTTTCGTATTGTACCTTTCACTTCACCTTATTTCACGGAAACCTTAATCACGACAGGAAGCTTTGCC
>JAGCJL010000023.1 GCA_017647975.1 Bacteroidaceae bacterium
AAAAAAATATCCCTCATGCTCCGTTGTTAAACAGAAAATGGGGATTTTTCCTGCACGCTTACATATATTGGAATGTGTATGTAAACTTTTTCCTACGCCGGCATTACCCGGATCAGGTTCTTGGGTATGATCTCAGCCCATGTATTAAGGCACCCCGTTTTTGAAATCTGGTGCGAAGATAGTAGAAATCTCCGACACTGCAAAATATTTTTATTTAAACACTCTCAGACAGTTGTCGTTTGGACGGCGTATGCGAAGAATGCGTGCCAGTTCAACTGCAAGCATATTGGCTGGAGTTATCTCCTCCACAACATTGGCTTTCACGCCTGTTCCGTAAATAATCATGGGAAACATCACCGGTGTGCGATACTTGTCGGCCGACGAGGTCAACGAACTGCGAACCACCTTCCAGCCAGGCATAAGACGCAACCATACATCTCCGGAGCATGAAGAATTGTAACCATTCTTGACATATTGCAAATCGGGGCTCAACATTCCACCAAGATTATATATTGTAAAGACATCCTCAACGCCATCAACCGATTTCAGGAACTCTATCGCATGAGAGACAACGGCATATTTATCGAGTTTCATATCATCGATAAGTTTATTATTTATATAGAACTGCTGGGCATGAACACCTTCTATATATTCACCTTTACCATAAATGGCACTCAAATACACATTCAGCAATACCATGATGCGGTCCATGTATATGGTTCCCGATGGCAGACGGTATTTTGCACCATCCTCGCCATTCTCCAAGACATAACCCGTTGAGGAAAGCGACACGACTAATCTGTCAGCACCTACTTTCTTTTCAAGTTCCGCTATCACTGCTGCAATATTACGGTCAATGCGGGCATAGATATCCTGTATCTCAACAGGCCGCTCCTCCATTGACTCGCCGTTAATATTACCGGCATAAAATGCCAATGAAAGACAATCAGTCATTTCATCCTTGCCAATTTTACTATCTTTTATGTAGCTCAACGCGAGTTCGGTAATCTCTTCATTGACACAAGCTGTAGTTTTGTATTTCTTCATGTCTATGCGACCACTGAAACCATATGAGAAACGGGGAGGGGCTTTTTCACCATAATAGTTATAGTCAAGTGACGAGAGCAACGGTTCCCATCTTTTTGTTCCCTCCTGATTAGTACGGTTCATTTCAGATGCCCACAATGGGAATTCTCCATAATAAGATGAGCTACTCCAAAAGCCTGCCGAATTATTCTTCCACAAAACGACATCGGCTGCATGGCCTCCATTGATTACTGCGACATCCTCATCAGGAGCTATCGAGCATACAATGGCTCCACCACGCGAAGCACGTTTCATTTCATCGGTAAGTGTTATCGCCTTAAGTTTCGTGGGAGCAAATGAGAGTGTTGTAAAATGGCCGTCATACTTACGATCTTCGACACAACTTACCACACGCATAGACTTACGGTCGAGCCACTGCTCGCCAACTATTCCGCTGACATAAGGGTCTGTTCCGGTAGCCAATGTCGCCGCTGCCGAAGCTCTGTCCACATTCTCAAAAGCGAAATATGAATTGGGATACACACGCCCCTCTGCAAGCAATTTCTTAAAGCCGCCATCGCCATACAGATTGTAGAATTCATATAGAAAATCAGTACGCAACTGATCAATAACAATGTTCAGATAAACTTTGGGAGCAACAACCTTATCTTGAGCTTGAAGCAAAGATACTCCAAATAGAAACGCTATCAATAAAGACTTAAATCGCATATTCTCTCTTTATATATATTAAACACAGAACGTACTAAAAGTGCTATAGCACAGAAATATAACGGTGTAGGATATACCTGCACCGAGAATGCTGCCGACAAAAAGAAAAGCACAACGAATATCACCTGCACCCATGCTATGGACATTGTACGATGCTTTCTGAGTCTGTTGACATAAACAGGCATTATAAACAACATCACCGGATTAAGAAGCAATATAACCCAATTATTATCCACTGCCGGATGTTGAGAGAAGAGAGTCATGAAAAGCAGCAAAGCCCCACACACCCCCTGCAATGTCAGCAAAGTGGCATCAAAGAGCCAGAAAGTTTTCTTTGAACGCACCTCACACAGCATTATTATAAAGGTAAAAAGCAACAAAAGAAGCGATACATAGAATGGGGTGAAACGCGATTCTACAACAGTTTTTGAATCATCCGTTCCCAGAACTATCAAATTCTGTTCCTTTACAAACGGAATATCCTTGCCATTTTCTAAAGACAACACAGCCTTTTCAAGAGCTTGTTGATAATTTCCGGGAATGAATTGCAATTCCTTTGATGTTGCCGGTTTGTCAATGTCGGCACCCAGCAGTAAATCAATACCGAAAGAATACCAAGGATGAGAACTTGTCAGGCGACGAAGTTCTTCGCGAAAAGTAGGATTACCCGCAACAAAATCTCTTGTATATGAAAGACCTTCGGTAACTCTTGCTATCTGGTCGCGTATCTTGGTTGTACAATTGTTATAGAAATAGTTATAACGATATTTTCTATTTTCGGGACGGCAGTTAAGCACTATAATGTCAATGAGTTCCTGTTCCTGCTCGGGTGTCAGTTGCAGAACCTGTTCTACAACGACAGCACCACGTTCCTCATACTCTTCCATGAACATTTCGTATGGCACAGCACCAACTATATAATCGGTTTCACCAAGAATGAAACGCCAGACAAAATTGGGAGAATCAAAGTCAAAATATCCGTAGCTAAACACCAAATCAAGCCCTTTTGCATCATTCTTGTAACGCAAGCCGGTGTGCCCGAACAAAGAATATATCTCATCTCCGGGAGAACAGGTCAATACACTCACATTCACATTTCCGGCAAACAACGGAAACGATGCAAACAGAGATACTATAAACAGAAAAAAACGCCTCATTAGAACTGTTAAAAAAATCAAACATCTGCAAATGTACAACAAAGAATTGAAAGGTATGCTCCCAATTTGTTTTTATTAGGTATAAAATTACATTTTTATACCGATATTTTCATAAAAGGTTCTATTTTGTGAATATTTTGCAGTATCTTTGCACCCGATTTGCAGAAACAGTCTGTATTTGCTTTACAAATTACACTATTTTTGCATAATGTTTACGCAGACACAAACATGAACCTTATAGCAGACATCGGAAACAACAGTGCAAAATTCTTTTTGTTTCAGGACGAAAAACTTATCCTGCACACAAGAAGAAGCGGTAGTTCATACGATGTGATTAAGGAGTGGAACGACATCTACGGAATAGACAAGGCCATAATTTCATCGGTCATCAACCTTTCCTATGAACAAAAGAGAGCCTTTGATGTGCTCAATTGTCCTGTAGTTTGGTTCAACAGCAGCGTATCAACACCACTTGATATAGACTACAACACACCACAAACGTTGGGTAGCGACAGACTTGCAGCAGCTGTGGGAGCGTGGAACGAAAAGCCAGGATGCAACCTACTGATTATAGATGCAGGCAGTGCCATTACTATAGATTTCGTAGAAAAGACGGGAATATACCGCGGAGGCAATATTGCTCCGGGAATAAGAATGAGATTACGTGCTTTGCACGAATACACCGGCCGCCTGCCATTAGTAGAAAAAGAGGGTGACACACCTTTGCTTGGAAAAGAGACCGAGACTGCTATAAGAAGTGGCGTTATCAGAGGTATTTGCTACGAGATTGACGGTTATATAACTGAAATTTCACAAAGATTTGGTGATGTTTATGTTTTTTTAACCGGCGGCGACGAAATAACTTTGAAAAATAGCATAAAAAATCGCATCTTTGCAGACAAATTCCTTGTAGCCAAAGGACTGAACAGAATTTTGAATGAATATGACAATATTTAGACGACTACTTTTAATACTTTTCCTTGCCATAACATCCTTAGCATACGTTAAGGCCGAAAATGGCATCAACTCACCCTACTCACGATACGGTTTGGGTTCTCTTTCAAATCAGAGTCTCGGAATCAACCGTCAGATGGGTGGCTTGGGTTATGGTTTGAGAAGCGACAAATATATCAATATTATAAACCCGGCTTCATTCTCACAAGCCGACACATTGACCATGCTCTTTGAAGCCGGTTTCTCGTTACAGAACACCAATTTCAAAGAGGGGAACAAACGTGTTTTTGCAAACAACGCCGGCTTTGACTACGTTGCAATGCAATTCAGATTATGCAAAGGGTTGGGTATGTCTATCGGTTTCCTCCCCTACTCTAACGTAGGATATTCATTCTCCCAATCGGTAGATGCAACAGCCAACGAAGCACACACCGACACTTACAGCGGCAGTGGAGGTATTTACCAGCCATACGTGGGTATAGGATGGCAACCATTTGCCTTTTTGAACATTCCTGCTTTAAGCAACTTATCAATAGGTGTTACAGGTGCGTACATTTATGGAGACATAGACCATTCTATTGCATACGATTTCATAAACTCTACCGACCGTTCAAGAAACTATAATATTTCAATAAGAAACTATAAAGTTGATTTCGGTCTGCAATACAGAATATCATTTAACAAGAAAAACAGTATAACACTTGGTGGAGCATACTCGCTCGGTCACAACCTTTCGGCAAAGACCTCATTGACCGAGTCAAACTCTTCATCAACAAACAAAACTGAATTCAACAGCGGTTTCTACCTTCCCAACACATACGGTGGAGGTTTCATATACAACTATAATGACCAGTGGAAATTCGGTGCCGACTATACATACGAGGCATGGAGCACTTCGACATTCATAGATGGAGACGGCACAGGAACCAACCGCTCAAAAGCATCTGTCGGAATTGAATACACACCAACAGAGATTTCGGGCAACATCTTTAAAATGATAAGTTATCGCGGAGGCGTACATTACGCTCAGCCATATACAACAATAGGAAGCAACAATGGATGTAACGAGTATGGCATAAGTGCCGGTATCTCATTGCCATTCATGAACAGAAACAACAAATACAGCCATGCCGCTTTGCACATTTCGGGAGAATACACACATTTGAGTCCTAAGGCTGCCGGTATGATTTCCGAGAACTGCATAAGACTGAATGTAGGAATAACATTCAACGAGACATGGTTTACCAAAATGAAAGTAAGATAAACAAAATAAAACATATTTGGAGAAAAGAAAGATGAAGAAGTTATTATTTGCAATTATGATACTTGTTGCAACAGGTATCAACGCACAAAACGGAGTTACAAATGAGTTTCGCTTTGGCCAGGGCGAAGACAGCATCAAATGTCTTCAGGCTATCAGCATTTCAAGTATTAACGTAAAGAACAAGGACTACAAGACTGCATATCCCGAGTGGAAGTATGTATTCACAGAGTTCCCTGTTGCACGTGTAGATACATACAGCAACGGTATCAAGATCTTGACAGAACTTATCAAGAGCGAAACAGACCCTGCTAAAAAAGAGGAATACAAGAAGGAGCTTATCCTTGTTTATGACCAGCAGCTCAAGTACATTGACAAGTTGCAGGAGATTACAAAAACCAAGTTGTCTGCCGGACAGATTATGGGTCGTAAGGCTATGGCTTACATACAGCACCTTAGCAACACACCGGTTGACACCATATATGCATTGCTTGCAAAATCAGTTGAGTTGGAACAAGGTAAATCAGAGTACACTGTTACAGAGCGTTTCATGAAGTATTCTGCAATGAAGTACAAAGCAGACAAGAGCCACAGCGACCAGCTTATCGAGGACTACCTCAATGCTTCGGTTTACATTGTAGAGGTTCTTGATAAATACCATGACAACATTGAAGCATGCAACTTGCGTTATCAGGAGAATGGTGACCCAAGAGACAGCATCAACGCAACAAAATACAGCAAGATGATTGACGCATCACGTATCTCAAAGAGCAACATCGATGCATACTTCATCAACAGTGGTGCTGCAACATGCGAGGACCTTGACAAAATTTATGCAGCAAATATTGAAGCAAACAAAGACAACATCGAGTACCTGAACAAAGTTATCTCAGTAATGAGTATGTTGAAGTGTACCGACAACGATGCATACCTCACAGCATCAGAGTATGCTCTTGCAATAGAGCCTACATCAAAGGCTGCAATGGGTTGCGGTTACCGTTACTTCAAGAGAGGTGAAATTGACAAGGCTATGGAGTTGTTCGACCAGGCGATAGAGCTTGAGAGCAGTGTTACCACAAAAGCAGAACTTTGCCACAAGGTTGGTTCAGTTTATTACAGCCTGAACAAATACAGCAAGGCACGTAGCTATGCACAACAGGCATTGTCTTTGAACTCAAAGTTCGGTCTTCCCCACATCCTTATAGCACAGTGCTACGCTGCTGCACCCGACTGGTGTGACGATGAGACACTCAACGCTTGTACATATTATGTATGCGTTGACCGTCTTGAGCGTGCAAAAGCAGTTGACCCATCAGTTAAGAAAGAGGCTGACAAGTACATTGCTACATACAAGAAGTACTACCCAAAAGCTGAAGAGTTGTTCATGAGAGGACACAGTTCAGGTAAAGCCATAACAGTTGGCGGTTGGATAAATGAGAATACTAAGATTAGATAAAATATCCAAGATACTCAACAGTACAACAATCGTCATAACGATGATTGTTGTACTCGTTTTTCATGTATCGTGCAGCGAGAAGTCCAAGAACGGCACTATCGTGACCGAACACCGCGACTCCCTCGCCGTCATGAGTACATACAATGTCAGCACCATAATAAGCGACTCGGGACGCATAAGCTATAAGGTCGAAGCCGAGGTATGGAAAATCTTTGACCGTCGCCAACCACCTCATTGGGCATTCGAGAAAGGAGTTTACCTTGAGAAATATGATAAAGAGATGTACATAGAGGCAACAGTAAGGTGCGACACAGCCTATTATTACAACGAGCAGAAATTATGGAAACTGATAGGTGACGTAAACATTATCAATCCCAAAGGTGAGCAATTTTATACCGACCTCATGTATTGGGACCAAGAAAAGGAAAAACTATACTCCGACTCATACATAAAGATAGAGCAAGACGACCAAGTAACCGAAGGAACAGGTTTCTCGGCCAACCAGAACCTGTCAGTATGGGAAATAAAGAATACCAAAGGCATATACGCCATAGAAGAATAAAGACATGACAACAACCATTCTGCAACTTATTGTAGTAATACTCTTTTCGGCCCTCTTTTCGGGTATGGAAATTGCATTCGTTTCATCCAACAAATTACTGTTGGGTATTGATCGCAATGAACGTTCGACAACAACACATGTCATAAACAAGTATTACGCCAATAGTAACAATTTTATTTCAAGCCTTTTGGTTGGAAACAACATCGTGCTTGTAATATATGGTATGCTTATGGCCAAGTTGCTCAACGCCACACTTCTATCGGGATTCAGCCATGCCAATGCACTGTTACTTGAAACAATAATATCAACAGTCATAATAATCTTTACAGGAGAGTTCATCCCCAAAGCCCTGTTCAGAATAAACCCCAACCGTTCACTCAAGCGATTTGCGGTTTTCATGTATCCTATATACATACTCCTATACCCGCTGTCACGTTTCACCACTTTCTGTTCATGTACATTGTTACGAATCTTCAATATAAAGATAAAAGACGAGACACGCGACACGACATTCTCAAAGACCGAGCTTAACAACCTGATACAAACATCAATAGAGAATGCCGACGAAGAACAGGAGATAGACAACGACGTACTTATATTCCAAAACGCCCTTGACTTTTCAAACATAAAAGTAAGAGATTGTTTTGTTCCACGCACCGAGATTGAAGCAGTAGAAGTAAATACCCCACTCGAAGAGTTAAAATCAACATTCATCGAGTCGGGCCACTCAAAGATTGTCGTTTTCAAAGAAAACATCGACAACATCATCGGTTACATACACTCATCAGAACTATTCCGCATGGGTAACAAATGGCAGCAGAAGATATGCAAGATGCCATTTGTCCCCGAAACCCTATCGGCACAGAAACTGATGAAACGCCTAATGCAACAAAAAAAATCTCTCGCAGTTGTAATAGACGAGTTCGGAGGAACATCGGGAATAATATCACTTGAGGACCTTGTAGAAGAGATTATTGGAGAGATTGAGGACGAGCACGACAACCAGAACCTCGTAGCCAAGTCACTCGGCAACAAAGAATATCTACTGTCGGGTCGTCTTGAGATAGAACGTATCAATGAAATGTTCGACCTTGACATACCCGAATCAGATGAATACCAGACACTCGGTGGTTTCATACTCACCCACCACCAAAGATTCCCACAGCTCAACGAGCCTATCAACATAGGTCAGTTCAGAGTAAAAACAATCAAACAACGCAGTACAAAAATAGAACTTGTCAAACTCACAGTCGTAGGCAAAGAGCAAACCGAAAAGAGATAAATCAATCCGCTCCAACCAAAGCGGTACTACATCACTTAACACATTGATAAAAAATAGACAAAAAACGCAATATAACGCGTTTTTTGTCTATTTTTTGTCATAACTTTTCGACCAAACATTACATATTTTCAAAGCATTTTACTAACTTTGCGAAGTTTAATGTAAAAAAAATACAAACAAAAAAATATTTGATTTATGGCTACACTACAAAAGTTACGCAACATGGGCCCACTACTCGTTATCTTTGTGGGTCTTGCATTGTTTGCATTCATTGCAGGTGATGCGTGGAGATTATTCCAAACCGATTCAATGGAAGCATCGGTTGGTACACTAAACGAAGAGAGCCTTTCGGCAGTTGACTTCGAGACAATTTACAAAGAGTGCGAGAACGCACAGAAAATGTTCAAGCTTTCTGACCCCAGACTTACAGAGGAGCAGAAAAATGCATCATTCGGTGAAGAAGAGATGGCATTGATCAAAGAAGAGGCTTGGAACATATTCATACAGTCAGCTATTGCACAGAAGCAGGCAAAAGAACTTGGCATCACTGTTACAAACGAGGAAATCATGGACATCCTCAACAACAACAGCAGCCAATACCTCAACAGCATTTACCACCCATTCAGAACACAGAACGGTTTCAGCACCGATGATTTGAACTCAATCATCACATCATACAACCAGATGTTGGAGAACGGTCAATACGATGCAAACTTGGCAACACTCTACAGTTGTTGGGAGTACATGAAGAAAAGAGTCGTTCTTGAAGCAATCATCAAGAAACAAGTTCGCCTACTTGAGGCTGCAACAATCGTAAACCCTGTACTTGCACAGAAGAACTTTGATCTTAACAACAACACATACAATGTTGAGGTTGTATCATTCCCATACAGCAACGTAGCAGACTCTTTGGTAGCAGTAAGCGAGAAAGAGATCAACAACTACTATAAAGAGAACAAAAAGTACCTATACGAGCAGGCAAACGACAGCCGCGACATCAAGTACATCACAGTAAAGGTAACACCAAGCGAAACCGACAAGAGCGATCTTTTGGCTCAGATGAACGAGGTGGCAGACACACTCAAAGCCGGCAGCACCGATTTTGAGCGTATTTCACGTATAGCAAGAAACGAATACAACTACAACGACCTTTTGTGGACAAAAGAGGCATTCAGCGAGGATGTACAGATTCGTATTGAAGCAGCAAAAGTCAATGAAGTTGTAGGTCCTTACCTCAATCCTTCGGACAACTCATACAACATCTTCATGGCTACAAGCAAAACAGTTGCCCCCGACTCAATGCTTATCCGTGCCATAGTTGTAAACAGCCAGTCAGCAGACGAGGTAACAGCAACAACCGACAGTTTGATGAACGAGCTCAAGAAGAAAGGTTCAAACTTCAAGGAGATTGCAAAGAACTATCCTAATGTAGATTCATTGTGGATAACATCAAAAGAATTCTACACAGCAGGCCTTATCGACAACGTAAATACACAGAAAGAGATTTACAATGCACGTCCAGGCGTATATGCAGCATCAGACTTCAAGACTATCCCCGGCAAGTTGATTTACCAAGTTATCAGCAAGAAGGGTAAAGCCGATGTTTATAGCACAGCAATCATCAAGAGAACAATCGAATTCAGCAGCGAAACATACGACAAGGCATACAACAAGTTCAGCCAGTTCATCGCATCATGCAAGAATATCGAAGAAGTTGAGGCAAAAGCTATGGAGAACGGCTACCGTGTACAGAAGTTGAACGACGTAAACGCTTCAACAAAGAACATCGGTAACATACCACAGACAGGCAACCTCATCAAGTGGGTTCTCAATGAAGAGAGAAAAGCCGGTGACTTCTCATTGATTGAAGAGTGCAATTCAGAGAACCTTGTTTTCGCTGTAGTAACAAGCATAAACCCCAAGGGCTATGTTTCACTCGACAAAGAGATCAACAACTACGGAACAAAAGTCAGCGACCTCATCAAGAACCAGTTGACAATAGACAAGAAAGCAGCTCACATCGCTGCAGAGTTAGCAGGTCAGAACTATGACGAGATCAAAGCAAACAGCAATGCCAAGGTTGCAACAGTAAACATGGTAGAGTACAAGAAAGATACATACATTGCTTCATTGAATGCAGACGAGCCTGTTATCAGTGCAGTAGCAGCACAGCTTAACGAAGGCGAGGTTAGTGCACCTGTTAAAGGCCAGAGCGGTATGTATGTAGTAAAAGTACTCTCTAAGAGCAGCAAAGGCGGTTCATTTGATGCAGCAAGCGAGAAAGAATATATCCTTTCAAACGGCGGTCTATACAGCTACGCAGGCATCATAGAGCAGATCTATCAGATGTCATTGCAGCAGGTTTATCCAGTAGAGAACAAACTATACCGTTTCTTCTAATAAACTGAAGATAACACACAAAATGAGGGCAAACTATAGTTTGCCCTCATTTTGTATATATAACAATACCATCTCCAATAAAAGCAAGTAAAGCGAAAAGTACAAAGAGATTTTAAGAAATCCCGTCACTTTTCTCCGGCAAGATGACAAGCCAATCAATTATGCCATTCAGGCCTTTCAATACTTTTGGCGGGCAGAGAGGTTGCATCGCTAGGAGAAGAGGGCGGCGACACCTATATATGCAAAAACGAGCCTTAGCGTAACTAAAGCTCGTTTTCTTATAAAAGTAACAATACCCC
>JAGCJL010000024.1 GCA_017647975.1 Bacteroidaceae bacterium
ACAATGTCATGTATTTCCTCCCAAGTGTTGCTATTTGCCAAGATTGTTGAAGAGGTTATGACCTCCTTTCTCAGTGCATCACCAATAGCTTTGTTTACTTTTGAAGACAAACCGAGGTCATCTGCATTTATTATAATTTTTATCATATTCTTAATTATTGTAGCAACCGGTGGTATCGAACCACGGACTGTTTGGTCCCACCTATGCGGTTGCTTCCGTTTTTATTTAGAGTCTTGCGTCAACAATTGCTTTGGGGAGTGTACCCTTTACATCGAAAATTACGTGTTTGTCTTTTACGAATGCGGTTACATCAAGTTCCTTGAATTCGTTGTGTGCAACGCCCATAATTAGTGTGTCGAACTTCTCGGCTGGTAGTTCGTTGGTCACTTCAATGCCATATTCGTGTTTGGCGATTGCAGGGTTTGCCCAAGGATCGTAAACAGTGATGTTTACATTGTATTCCTTGAGAGCAAGGTATATGTCGATTATCTTTGTGTTGCGAACTTCGGGACAATTCTCCTTGAATGTGAAACCAAAAATTACGATGTTGCTATTCAATACCTGAATTCCTTTCTTGAGCATGTGCTTGATGGTTTCGGTTGCAACATACTCACCCATACCGTCGTTCATGCGACGACCGGCAAGGATAATCTCGGGGTTGTAGCCATAACGCTGTGCACATTGTGCAAGGTAATATGGATCAACACCAATGCAGTGACCGCCAACTAAGCCCGGACGGAATGGAAGGAAGTTCCACTTTGTACCTGCAGCCTCAAGAACGTCGAGAGTGTCGATGCCCATCTTTGTGAAGATTTTTGAAAGTTCATTCACGAATGCAATGTTGATGTCGCGTTGTGAGTTTTCAATAACCTTTGCAGCCTCGGCTACTTTCATTGTTGGAGCAAGGTGTGTGCCGGCTGTGATAACAGAAGAATAAACATTATCGACAATCTTGCCAATCTCAGGTGTTGAACCAGAAGTTACTTTCTTGATTTTCTCAACTGTGTGCAATTTGTCGCCTGGGTTGATACGTTCGGGTGAATATCCTGCGAAGAAGTCCACATTGAATTTCATGCCAGAAACTTTCTCTACAACAGGGATACACTCATCTTCGGTTACGCCGGGGTAAACTGTTGATTCATAGACAACAATGTCGCCTTTTGATATTACTTTACCAACAGTTGTTGATGCACCGTAAAGTGGTGTAAGGTCGGGGTTGTTGTTCTCGTCAACAGGTGTTGGAACGGCTACTACATAGAAATTACACTCGCGGATAGCCTCAATGTCGGCTGTACAAATGAAACCGTGGTTATTGATAGCGTCTTGCAAAAGTTCATCACTAACCTCAAGTGTAGAATCGTGTCCGGCCATAAGTGCCTCGCAACGCTTGGCATTCATATCGAAGCCAACAGTTTTGTATTTTGTTGAAAACAGACGTGCCAAAGGCAAACCAACGTAACCGAGTCCGATTACACAAATTTTAATCTCGTTCATTGCTATTATATTTTAAGTTATTATTTCAAATTCTCCCAATACCATTTACAAGCTTCACGTAATCCGTCACGCATACTGTATTGCGGATTGTAGTCAAGCAACTGCTTTGCCTTGTCAATGCAAGCAAGAGAGTGGGGGATATCACCCGCACGGTTGGGACCATGGGTAGGTTCAATGTTTGCAATCTCTGGGTCGAACTCTGACAAGAATTCTTTGAGACCTGCCACCAATTGATTTAATGTGGTACGTTCGCCGTATGCTGTATTGTAAATCTGGTTTACAGCTGCAGGGTTGTTACTGTCAATGGCACGCAAGTTCATTTCTATCACGTTTTCAATGTAGGTGAAATCGCGGCTGTATTCGCCGTCGCCATTAATGTTTGGTGCTTCGTGTGCCATAAATTTCTTTACGAACAAAGGAATTACTGCGGCATAGGCTCCGTTAGGGTCCTGACGACGACCAAATACATTGAAATAACGCAAGCCTACATATTCAAACCCCTCGTATGTACGTGCAAAGACATCGGCGTACAATTCATCAACATATTTTGTGATGGCATATGGTGAAAGTGGTTTGCCAATGACATCTTCTACTTTTGGAAGGCTTTTACTGTCGCCGTATGTAGAACTGCTGGCAGCAAAGACGAAACGTTTGACACCAGCATCGCGTGAAGCTATAATCATGTTAAGGAAACCACCGATATTGACATCATTTGTGGTTGCTGGATCTTTTATTGAACGGGGGACAGAGCCAAGTGCTGCTTCATGAAGAACATAATCCACTCCATCAACAGCTTTGCGACAATCCTCAATGTTGCGAATGTCGCCAACAATTAGTTTGAATCTGTCGGGGTATTCATTGATGAATGGAATAATATTGTGCATGTGGCCTGTGGCAAAGTTATCAAGACAGACAACATTGTCACCACGCTTTAGAAGGGCTTCGCACAAATTAGAGCCAATGAAACCCGCTCCTCCGGTTACAAGTACTGTTTTTTTCATATCGTGTATAGTTGTTAAATCGTTTTCTTCTAGGTTATATTATACCAATCTCAAAGATAGTGCAAACGGCAATGCGGGAGATCATTGCTTGCGACGACTGAAACTTTAGATTTACAAAGGAGTATTTTATTTCCAACGTAAAGCTTTCATTTCAATTCATCCCAGCGAGTGTAGCCTACCTTCGAGAATCTCTCAATGTTAGTGCCAACGAGCGAGAAATATAAAGCTTGCTTTAATATTTTTCCCAGCGAGTGCAGCCTAACTTCGAGAATCTCTCAAAGGTAGTTATATTTATTATTATTAACAATGTATTTGCTAAAAATATTTTAAAAATATTGTTTTTGTTGTTTTTTCTTTTTTCTGAGTTGTTTTTTGACTAAGCAGCGTATTTTTACTTTTAGCCAAAAGTGGCTATATGTAAAAATTCCAACGTCACTGTGTAAAAAAAAAGTCTGCCAATGGCAGTTTTTGTATGCCTCTGGCAGAAAACGGAGAAATGAGAAGGGTTCTCTTTACCGGGATGGTTGTGTGGCTTAGTCAACAAAAACAGATTATAACTTGCTCCCACCTGCCGATTGGCATCCTCTCTGCACCCGCCTTGCCCTTTCCCCTTCCCTCACGCCGGTTAGCCCCGCCGCATCCTCGCTGTCCCTCCCTTTTTAGCCGTGTTAACAGATGTTAACGTAGCTGCGGGGAGAGTGTGGCTTCTAATGTGTTTGGCTAAAAATAACTAAAACAGGGTTTGCGGGTCCCCTGTAGGTTAAGCCAGAACGGCTGTACGCCCCAAGCACACCGGCTCCGGCTGTGCTTGGTCTGTTAGTTCAATAAACTGTGCTGTGAACGGAAGAATTCTTTCTGTTGTTCAATTTCTTGTTTAAGTTCTTCTTCCGTTGGCAGAAATGTGAGGTATTTTGCTTGGTATAGTCGATCGTTGTCTTTTAGCATTGAATATCGTGCCATATCCTTACTTGTTTGAGAACACAAGATGAGTCCGATGGTGGGATTGTCACCCTCTGTTCGTTTTAACTCATCGTACATTCTGATATACATATCCATCTGCCCTACATCTTGATGACTAATTTGTTCTGTCTTTAAATCGACAAGCATAAAGCATTTTAGAATGTAGTTGTAGAAGACAAGGTCAATGTAGAAGTCGCCCATATCGGTTCGGATATGCTGCTGGCGGGCAACAAAGGCATAACCCTTGCCCAGCTCCATTATAAATTTCTGAAGGTGGGTGATGATGGCACTTTCCAGTTCTGTTTCGGTGAATTTGGTATTTGGGGCTAATCCCAGAAACTCTGCTACAACAGGATTCTTGATGAACTCCAGCTTGTCACCCTGCATTGGTGCTGTAATTTGCTTCATTTCATCAATTACAGCATTCTTTGCTTGCGATTGCAACAAACGGTGGTAGTATTGTGATGAGATGTTGCGATGCAATGTCCTTACGCTCCACATCTCTTTTTCTGCCTCCTGCATATACCAATGACGAGCAGTCTCGTC
>JAGCJL010000025.1 GCA_017647975.1 Bacteroidaceae bacterium
ATATAGGATTTTATATAATGAATTGATGGATAGACTTGGTTGGTTTTATGACTACAATATATTCAAGTCTGTGGTTAAGGATTTTGAAGATTTTGAAGTTGAGGATAAATGTATGCTAAAGTCTGAAAATGATTTGATATATGGCGATTTGAATGTCATTCCTAATGAAACACTTGATGTGATTATTCGTGAGTATAGTAAAAGGTTAGAGTGTAAAACTGTAGGCAATGCAAGGTTAGGACGAATTGCTAATATAATATATAATAACCTTAAAGAAAAAGATGGTTATAGAACTGCAACATATGTGAAACAATATTCTTTTATTTATGATTTGTTTGTGTTGTATGGTAAAGTGAGTGATAGCTGTGGTAAAGGGTTTATGAGTGGTGTTGGTAGAGAAAAATATCAAAATGTAAAGAATTGGATAACCGCTTACAAAACCTTTATGTATAGAAATAAACACGACTCTTGATTATTTGTTTTTTAGAATATGTGGTAAAAAAGTAGGGTTAAATCCTGGATTTTTACCACATATTATTTTTCTAATATGCAGGAAATCTTCAATTAATTTTGCAACAAATCAAAACGATAGTTGAAATGTTTTCTGCTGGGAAGTTTGATGTGTAAAAATGATAAATAAAATATCAAATGATGGGGAGCAAATAGTTGCGGTGTTACAAAAAGAGTTAGTCTATTTGAAACGGCGAGTTACTAAATTGGAAGAAAAAAAGATAAGTTTTAAGTTGCTTGTTTCATTTCTATTATGGGGAGGATTACTCTATGAGGTTTTGTTGAATAGTGACACTTTGTTTGTGGTACTTTACGTTATTCACACATATTTGCCCTCACTTATCAGCGTGTTAGAAAACAGAAAGGCTGTAAGACGTTTAAAAAGGATAGTTGCCTTACGATGAGGCAACTATCTTAGGTAATTTAGAAACTCAGACAGTCATAAGTTTGTAAAATTTCCTCTTGTCTCAAACCAAGATAGCGTTTTGTAATAGCAACGTTGCTATGGATAGATTGCTTTATATCCTTGTCGTATATTCGCAAACAGTTATATCTCACCCGAAAAAGAACCGGAGTTTGGGTAATCCTGCATTTTGTAATTAATAAGATGCTTCGAATTACCTATTCGGGACAAATTTGATTCAATTCGGGACAAATTTCAGTTGGTTTGTCCCGTAAATTAAAGAATTGACTTTGTTTTTGTCCCGTATGAAAAATACTTTTAGAACATATAGCTGCATTTAAACAAATATTCATTGAACAGTACGAATTTGCAGTAAAGAATTACTTTTAATAGTGATTTCCGGTTTACAGATTGGTTTACACAAACGCTATAAAACCGTATAAAAACTACCCAAAAAACAAGTTTTTCAAGATTAACAAAAGTATTTGGGTAAAAAGAAAAATCTCTCATAAATCATAGATTTACAAGAGATTAACCCAGTACTCGAAGCGGGACTTGAACCCGCACGGCGTTTAAATGCCAAAGGATTTTAAGTCCTTCGTGTCTACCGATTCCACCATTCGAGCGACCTTATGTTGCTGTCTTTTGAACGACAGCGAGTGCAAAGATATAACTTTTATATAAAAAAGCAAAATGGTTGCCTTTTAATTTTGTATCAGTACAGTTATTGAATTGTCAAAAACTCTATAACTCCACAATGGACGTGATTCTCCTTCAATAGCGAGCCCTCCGCTGTTAAGGTCGAATTTTGTTGCACATTTTGGACAAGTGGCATGGCCCATGGTATAGTCTATCTCTACGCGGTAGCGTTGGCTGTCGCACTTTGGACATGCCCAATCGTAGGCCCAAATGTTACCGTCGCAGTTCATGGGAGTTCCTATAATCAGTCCGCCGAGTCCATAATGAAAGGTGTTCATCTGTAATTGTATCTCGGGGATGTTTACTATTTGGGTATAACCTAATGCATCGGTCAATTCGTATTGTCCTGCATTGTTGGATTTGCGTTTTACACAGATAAACTGCCCAAAGCTGTTGACTTGTATATATGGGTGTATGTTCTTGTCAAAACTGAAGTTTACCCGGTATATTGAATAACGGCTGTCGTCATCGCAACTTGTACATATCATCGCCATGAACATCAGCAGCAATAGTGTCTTTTTCATAATGTCCTTTTTCTATAAAACGTTATGCAATCTTGTTTATTGCCGTCATTCCAACCCTCTTAACAAACTTTTATCTTCCCAAAAGTTTGTTTATGGCATCGTTGGCTTTGGCAAAGTTCATGTCATCATATATTTTATGCATGAGTGCCGCTATCTGCTCATTACATAGGTTGCCGATACTGCCCTCGTGGGTGTGACGTACATTTTTGTCGGGGGTGAATGTACCTGCTTCTATGTCGAGTCCCACCTTCTTGTATGCATCGCGGAAAGGCATGCCTTCTGTTGCAAGACGGTTTACCTCTTCTACGCTGAACATTGCGTCGTAACGGCTGTCGTCAAGGATGTCGGTTTTGACATTGATGCGTTTGATGATGTAGTTTGCCATTGCTAAGCACTCCTTGATTCCTTCAAATGCCGGTAGAAAAACTTCTTTTATTATCTGAAGGTCGCGGAAGTAGCCGCTTGGGAGGTTGTTCATTATCATCATGATGTCTGTGGGCAGTGCTTGTATGCGGTTGCACTTTGCACGTAAAAGCTCGAATACATCGGGGTTTTTCTTGTGTGGCATGATGCTGCTTCCTGTAGTACACTCAACGGGGAGCTTGACAAAACCAAAGTTCTGTGAGTTGAACATACATGCGTCAAATGCTAGTTTTGATAATGTGCCGGCAACGCTTGCGAGGGCAAAAGCAACGTTTCTTTCGCACTTTCCGCGTCCCATTTGTGCATAAACTACGTTATAGTTCATTGAGTCAAACCCTAACAATTCTGTTGTCATTGTACGGTTTAACGGGAATGATGAGCCGTAACCTGCGGCGGAACCTAATGGATTACGATTGCACATCTTGTATGCAGCCTGTAAAAAAAGCATGTCATCGGCAAGGCTCTCAGCGTATGCTCCGAACCACAAACCGAATGATGATGGCATGGCAACCTGGAGATGTGTGTAACCGGGCATCAGGATTTCCTTGTGTCTGTTGCTCTGTTCTATGAGTGAATCAAAAAGTTCTTTTACAGCAGTACAAATCTCTTGTAACTCATGTCGGGTAAAGAGTTTCAAATCTACAAGAACCTGATCGTTGCGTGAACGTCCGCTGTGTATTTTCTTGCCGGTGTTACCCAATCTCTCGGTGAGCATCAACTCTACTTGTGAGTGAACATCTTCTATTCCCTCTTCAATGATGAATTCTCCGGCTTCTACTGTTGAATAAATGTTGCGAAGTTCTCGGTGCAGGTTTTCCATCTCTTCGGCTGTAAGCATGCCAATGCTTTGTAGCATTGTGCTGTGGGCAAGTGAGCCGAGTATGTCGTAACGTGCCAGCAACAGGTCTAATTCTCTGTCTTTTCCAACTGTGAAACGCTCAATTTCGATGTTTACGCAATTGTTCTTTTCCCAAAGTTTCTTTGCCATAGTATGAAATATTCAAATAAATGGGGCTGTGTCATTCGGCACTGCCCCACCTTTATGGTTTTTGTTTGAACTTTTTGTTTAATATGCTATCAAAGACAATGCTTCGGCAATCTTTTCAATACCCTCTTTTAAAGGTTTTTCAATCATGGCCTTCAACATAAAGTTGATTTCGGCCTTAACCACAACACGCATTTTTGATGCATCTTCGCCGTTGGGAATTATCTGTATCCACATTGTTATGGGAATAGGCGAACCAACAGCTTCGAGCTTTATACATTTTGGTACCTCTCTCTCTATTACGCGAATTGTGACATTGCCAACCGGTGGAACGTTTACTGTTGCTTCGTCGCGGTTATAGGTAAATTCCTTTATTTTATCGGCCGGTATTTTGTCTTTTAAGCCTTCGAGGTTGTTCAGGTCCTCAAGCTTCGTATAAACCCTCTCCTGTGAGTAGGGGATACACTTGACACTACTTTCGTATTGACCCATAATTGATTATTTCAGGTCGTTTCTCCACTCCGATGGGTTTGCACGCCACTCCTGAAGGGTTGGCATAACATCCTCGGTAATGTAACCAGTCTCCTTAGCCGCTTCAAGAACTGCCTCGTAGTCGGTAAGGGTGATGAGTTTTACACCTGCATTTGCAAAGGCTTCGGTAGCAACGTCAAAACCGTAAGTGAATGAAGCAACCATACCAATAACCTCTACACCTGCTGCACGCAAAGCATCAACAGCACGCAAGCTGCTCAAACCTGTAGAAACAAGGTCTTCGACAACAACAACTTTTGCTCCGGGATATACATCACCTTCAATTTGGTTGCCCATACCGTGGTCTTTCGCTTTAGGACGAACATAAACGAATGGTTTTGCAAGTTCTTCGGCTACGAGTGCACCCTGTGCAATAGCACCTGTTGCAACACCGGCAACGATATCTGCTCCGGGGAACTCCTCAAGTATAAGGTTCGCAAGTCCAAGTTTTACTCTTGTGCGTAGTTCCGGGAAAGACAATGTCTTGCGGTTGTCGCAATAGAATGGTGATTTCCAACCTGAAGCCCATGTGAAAGGCTGCTCTGGCTGTAGTTTAACTGCCTTGATCTTTAGTAATTCGGCAGCGAGCAATTGCTTTGATTTGTCTGTCATAATATCTGTATTTAATGGTTTTTGCTGTTTATGATGCGAAGATATGAAAATATTTTATTTTATCCTCATTATTTGGTCTGTGTATATCCTTCTTTTTTTAGAAGTTCTATTATTTTCTCCTTGAAGTCGCCTTGAATCAGTATTTCGCCATCTTTTGTGCTGCCTCCAACTCCGCATTTGGTCTTCAATAACTTACCTAATTCTTTCATGTCAGCATCTGTTCCAATGAAATTCTTTACCAAGGTTACGGTCTTGCCACCGCGATGATTCTTTTCTATGCTCACCCTTAACTTCTGCTGTTGCTTTGGCAATGTTTCGTTTTCCTCCTTTTCATCGGTGATATATGCGAAATCTGGGTTTGTTGAATAGACAACATTCAGTCTATCTTTCCAATCGTTGTTCTTCATCTTTTTCTATTGTTGCTAAATTTATCGTTGGCTAAGATACAATATTTTATTATAAATTTCACTGCTTCATAAAATAAGATTAAATTTGCCACGTTATAAATAACGCGTGAAAAGATGAAAAATCAAACTAAAATAGAGAGAGTTCCCGAACCAACCTTGCGTCGATTGCCTTGGTATTTGTCGGTGTGCCGCTTGCTGAAACAGCGTGGAGAACAGTATGTCTCTTCGACAGGTTTGTCAAAGGAGACAAATATTGTTGCTTCACAAATAGCAAAAGATCTTTCTTGTGTGAATATTGTTGGGCGTACACGTGTTGGTTATGATATTGATAACTTGCTGGAGGTTCTTGAGGATTTTCTTGGCTTTACCAGCATGCATAAGGCTTTCCTCTTTGGTGCCGGTCGTTTGGGTAGTGCTTTGTTGAATGATAGTGGTCTGAAACAATTCGGACTTGATATAGTGGCAGCGTTTGATACAAATCCAAAGGTTGTTGGGCATAGCGTTGCTGGTATTCCGGTTTATCATATCAACGAACTTGAGGCTAAAATGAAACGCCATAATGTAAAAATAGGCGTTTTGACAGTGCCTATAGACAGAGCTCAGGAGGTTGCCGATAAAATGGTGGTATGGGGAATAAAGGCTATATGGAATTTTACTCCGTTACGTATTCGTGTACCCGAAAATATTGTGGTGCAGAACACCTCTCTTTATGCACATTTGTCATTGATGTTCAATCGTCTTGACGGTTTGACAGAAACAGAATAAACTACTTAGCGATGAAGATAATAGCTGTTGGAAAAAACTATGAAGAACATGCGTTGGAGTTTGATGGGACAAGTGGAAAGCCCGAGAATCCAATGATTTTTATGAAACCCGATTCTGCCATAATGAAAAATGGAAAACATTTCTATCTTCCCGATTTCATGGGACGCATAGATTATGAGGCGGAAATTGTGGTTCGTATAAATAAACTTGGCAAAAGTATCCCTGCACGTTTTGCTTATCGTTATTATGATGCTATAACTGTGGGTATAGACTTTACAGCCCGTGATATGCAACGCGGTTTTATCGCTTCTGGTGCTCCTTGGGATTTAAGCAAGGGATTTGATGGCTCGGCAACGCTCGGTGAGTTTGTCCCGGTAGAGGGTAGGGATATGAATAATATCGATTTCTCTTTGACAATCAACGATGAGGTTGTTCAAAAGGCGAATACATCACAGATGCTTTTTAAGATTGATGAAATAATTGCGTATATAAGCCGTTTTTGTACGCTTAAGACCGGTGATTTGATATTTACCGGCACACCGGCAGGTAGTGGTCCTGCCGCGATAGGAACTCATTTGAAGGGTTATATCGGTGAAGAAAAAGTTCTTGATTTTCAAATAAGATAAAATATGATTTTAAAACGACTGATATTCTCCATTTTAATATTCATTGCCCTTGCAGTGCAGGCTCAGACAGTTACTGTCGATTGGAGTGAGGCTGTTGCTGATTCGCTGTTGCCTTCGTGTACGGCGGTTATTGATTTGGATAATGATTACATGAGATATAGTTATTCGGCTCATGTGGAATATCCTGAATATCGCAAGATGGATAAAATGGAGGTGAAACGCTATGCTCTTGACGAAAGATATCCTTCTTTGACTGAACAGCCTTTGGTGGAGTGTTATGTCGGTGTGCAGGCGAAACGTCCACAACTTGATGTCTTTGTGTTGCCCGTAATAAAAAGGGGAGGCACCTACTATCGTCTTGAATCGTGTAAGATTGTTGTTGATAAAACATTGTTGAACAAGCCGTCAAGAGTGGCAGAAAAGAATGCTGCTGAACGCTATGTACAAAACTCTGTTCTTGCAAGTGGACGTTGGGTGCGTATTGGCGTTGAAGAGACCGGTGTGCATAAAATAACTTTTGATGAACTTGAAAAAATGGGATTCACTAATCCCGATAAAGTACGTCTTTATGGTTATGGTGGAAATTTCTTGCCCGAGAGTAATATAGAAAATTTACCCGATGACTTGAATGAATTGCCTTTGTGGAGAGAGAACGGATATCTTCTTTTTTATGCAAAGGGTTTAATAAAATGGGAGTATAGCTCGGGACGTTTTGTGCATACTCAAAATGTCTATTCAAATAAAGCCTGCTATTTTCTTACAGAAAGTGATGATGCACCAATGGATTTTGTTCAGGAGGTTTTTCAGGATACTCTCCCCGAAACAAGTGTGCCTGTAACTGAATTTATGGATTACACCCTGTATGAAAAAGAGGAAAAAAGTCTCTGTTCTTACGGCCGTATTCTTGTCGATAAATATGACTATTCTTTTGGTCGTACCAAGAAATACGAATTTTCAACCATTGGTGCTGTCCCCGGTAGTGCTGTTTTGGGTATTTCGTTTGCCACGAGTGGTGAAGAAATGTCGCAGGTGCATGTCAAAGTTGATAATGATTCAATAGGCACACTGTCTGTTTTGCAGCGTTCTTCTAATGAGTTTGGAAAAATAGCCGAGGGCCGTATTGCTTTTAACGGCACAATGGGTGATAAGACTGTTGTTGAGGTGTCTCACACTGTTTCAAGTGTCACTCTGTCTGGTTTTCTTGATTACATAAGTTTGAACTATACACGTAGGTTGGCTTTGTTTGGCTCCCAAACAGCGTTTAGGGGCAAAAATACAGTTTCCTCAATTTCCAGATATTCCATCTCGGGGTGTAATCCAAATGTCAAAGTCTGGAGTGTAGGTGAAAATATCGGTGTAAAAGAAATAACCGGTAGTCTTGACGGTGATGTACTTTCGGTTGTTGCTCCTAATGGCGTTAAAGATGAATTGGTTGTTGTGGATGTAAAAGGAACATTCCCGTCGGTAAAAGTGCTGGGTGAAGTACCTAATCAAAACCTTCATGCAACGGGGCAGACGGATATGGTTATAATCATTCCTTCCAATGGTGTGTTTTTTGAGGTGGCAGAACGTCTTGCCGAAGCTCACCGCACAATGGATTCATTGTCGGTGTCGGTGGTTACCGCACAACAAATCTATAATGAATTCTCTTCCGGAACTCCTGATGTCACAGCGTATCGTCGTTTTATGAAGATGTTGTATGATCGTGCGACAACGGAGGATGAAGCACCTAAATATCTGCTTTTGTTTGGTGATGCATATTTTGACAACCGCTTTGTGACAATTCCGGAGCGTAATCAGGATGACTATCTTCTCTGCTTTGAGTCTAAAAACTCGGTAAGTGCAGTTCGCTCTTATGTGCATGAAGATTATATCGGTCTTCTTGATGATGGTGAAGGAAACAGCCTTTTGCGTAATAAGGTTGATATCGGCGTAGGTCGTATTCCAGTTGTCTCTGTGGTTGAAGCAAAGGCTGTTGTGGAGAAAATAATAAAGTATATGAAGAACGGCGATGCAGGAGTTTGGCAGAATGTTATTGCTCTTTTGGGTGATGACGGTGATACTAGCATACCGAACCAGCATATGAAAGACGTAGAGGGAATAGCAACCATTGTAACCGAGAATTATCCTTCATATATGATTGACAGAATATATTGGGATGATTATGTTGCCGAAAAGGCTGCCACAGGAAACCGCTATCCTGAAGTTACAAAGGTTATTCAGGAACGCTTGGATAAAGGTGCTTTGGTCGTTAATTATGCAGGTCATGGTGGCCCGAATCTGCTTTCTCATGAGTTTGTATGGACAGTACAGAATACGGCGGATTTGAAATCTCCTCGTTTGCCTTTCTGGATTATGGCATCTTGTGACATAGCACCATTTGATCTTGGAGAAAATTCTATTGGAGAGGTGATATTGAAAAACCCTAATGGTGGTGGCGTTGGTGTATTTACTTCTACCAGAACTGTTTTGCAGAGATATAATGCAATTTTGAATAAGGCTTTTGCAAAAGTGTTGTTCTCTCCTGTTGTTACGGGTGAGGTAATGGCTGTTGGCGATGCAGTAAGAAGGGCAAAATGTGATGTAATAGAATCTAATTCTGATTTGAGCGAGAATAAGTTGCAGTATGTTTTGCTTGGTGATCCGGCATTGAGGCTTAAGTATCCCAAGTATCGTTTAAAGGTTGACGAGATTAACGGCCTTGCTGCAGTTGATACATTCCAAGTTCAGGCAGGTGGTCACCTGGTGGTGAAAGGTCATGTTGAATCTCTCTTGGGTGATACGGTGGATGGTTTTACCGGACTGATATATTCAAATCTTTTTGATGGAGCCGAAGAGGTTTCTACTCGCAATAATACTGGTCTTGGCAGCTTTAAATATACAGCATTCAAGAAAAATATTTTTTCGAGTTGTGATTCTGTAATAAACGGCAGGTTTGAATTCCTGATGCCAATCCCTATGGATATTAGTTATTCCGATGCTATGGGACATTTGAATATGTTTGCTTTGGATACTGCGTATAAATATTCGGCACAAGGGCACTATGGTGATTTGATATTCAATGGAACTGCTGTTGAGACTCTTGATGATGGCAAGGGGCCCGAGATATTGGCCTATCTGAACACACCGGAATTTGTTGACGGTGACAAGGTGAATGATACACCATGCTTGTGGTTGGAATTACATGATATTAACGGTATAAATACTGTTGGAAATAGTATCGGACATGACATCATAGCTGTGGTTGACAATAATCCTAAATATACTTATAATCTTAACAGTGTATTTCAGCCGGTTGTGGGTGATTTCACTCATGGTACGGTGATGTTCCCGCTTGATAAACTCGAAGAGGGAGAACACACGCTTATGGTGCGTGCTTGGGATTATTATAACAACTCATCGGTGGTTTATGTGAATTTCGTGGTAGAACCGGGTGTGGCACCGGAAATCTCTTCAATAGAGGTTAATCCGTCTCCGGTAATATCGGGCAGTGAAGCAAAATTCTGTATATCACACAATCGTCCACAGAGTGAAATGGATGTGACTTTGGAAATCTTCAGTATTCACGGACAATTGTTATATCATAATTCAGAAAAAGTAGTTTCTGATGGTTTGGTTTATGAGATGCTGTGGAATGGACGTGGTCAGGCAGGGCAGTCTTTGGTAACAGGCGTGTATATCGCCCGAATATCTCTGTCAACAGGTGGAGAGTCTGTGGTGGAAGGAACTAAATTTCTTGTGATAGACAATAAATAAATAAAAAATGAGTTAATATAAAGCATGTCGTTGTAAAAGGACTTACCGTTTAACGTATTAGACAGAAAATATTTTAACATGACAAAGAATAGAATAGCGATAGTCATCCTCTTGATGATTGTAACAGTTTCGGCATTTGCTCAAAAAGAACAACTTAATCCGGTATATACAGGAGTAACCTCGCTCTCGATAGCGCCAGATGCACGTGCCGGTGCACTTGGTGATGTTGGTGTGGCTACAGAACCAGATGTCAATTCACAGTATTGGAATCCGGCAAAGTATCCTTTCAATATTGCTCGTGCAGGTGTCTCAATGTCATATACACCTTGGTTGCGTCAATTGGTTAGCGATATTGACCTTGTTAATCTCGTCGGCTTTTATAGAATAGGAGATTATTCGGCATTGAGTGGTTCGTTGACCTATTTCTCTTTGGGTGAGGTTATTGCAGAAACGCATACGATTAAGCCTTATGAAATGGCTTTGGATATTGCGTATTCCCGAATGCTTTCAGAAACATTCTCGGCTGCTATTGCCATGCGATATATTCATGGCGATATGCAATATGATATTACTGAGGATATGAGTGCTGGTAATGCTTTTGCCGCAGATATTGCCTTGTATTACAATAAATATCTATTTGCAGGTAATAGAGAGTGCCTTTTGGGATTGGGATTGAATATCTCAAATATTGGTACTAAGATATCGTATGATGGCGGTGCAACAAACCAATTCATTCCTACAAACATGCGTCTTGGAGCATCGTTCATGCTTCCTCTTGATGAGTATAATACATTGTCTTTCAGCCTTGATTTAAATAAACTATTGGTACCTACACGTCCTTCGTATAGTCAATTCCTTGAGGAGAAAGGATATGAACAGGGCGATAATTCTTATTATTCGGAATATCAGTCTTGGCTTGACGAGGAGGGACATAACGAGGTCTCTTCAATTTCGGGAATATTCAAATCTTTTGCCGACGCTCCCGGTGGGGCTGTTGAAGAACTTAAGGAGATTTATGGCGGTGTAGGTGTGGAATATTGTTATAACCAACAATTCTCATTGCGTGCCGGTTATCATTACGAGAATGAGTATAAAGGAAATAGAAAATATTTTACAGTAGGTGCCGGCTTCCGAATGAGTGTATTCTCTCTTGATGCTGCATATCTTATATCTACAGCACAGAGCAATCCGCTTGATCAGACATTGCGTTTCTCGCTCTCGTTTGATATGGATGGATTGAAAGAGCTGTTCAGACGTTAAATATAAATAGTATGATAAGAATTGGTTTTGGTATAGATGTTCACAAATTTGCCGAAAATCGTGATTTGTGGATTGGTGGTGTTAAGATTCCATATGAATTTGGTCTTGCAGGTCACTCTGATGCCGATGTGCTTATTCATGCCATTTGCGACGCTTTGCTTGGTGCTGCAAACTTGCGTGATATAGGCTATCAGTTCCCTGATAATTCTGATGAGTTCTTGAATATCGATAGCAAAATACTTCTTCGCCGAACTAATGAGCTGTTGAAAGAAAAGGGCTATTCTATTGGTAATATTGATGCTACAGTGGCGGCTCAGGCTCCAAAACTGAATCCTTACATTCCATTCATGCAGGAGGCTATGGCTGCGGTGCTCGGTATTGAGCCCGATATGATATCAGTAAAGGCTACAACAACTGAGAAACTTGGCTTTGAGGGCCGTAAGGAGGGTATTACCGCTTATGCCACAGTCTTGATAAATAAAGATTAGTTGCAGGAGGGTGGTTGCATGTGTCGCTCTCTAAAAAAATATATAGTAATATTGTTTGCACTTGTTGCTTTCTCGTCATGTGCATCATTGTCACCAAATGGCGTTGGGCGTTTGAAGCATTATGAGATATGTTCGGAACAGCTTCCTGAGAGTTTTGAGGGGTATTCTATTGCTTTTATGTCCGACATACATTATCCGAGTAAGTTTACCCGAAAGAATCTTGCCCGAATTGTAAGACGACTGCGTAGCGAGTCACCAGATGTTCTGTTGTTGGGTGGTGATTATGTTACTTCTGATTCTTATATATCAGAACTGTTTGATTCCATTTCATCGGTAAAAACGGGCGATGGAATATATGCAGTTCTTGGCAATCATGAACGTCGTAATAAAGATCTGATTGCTCAAACCATGCAGTCGCATGGTGTAACTCTTCTCAAAGACCAAGTTGTTGAAATTACACGTGGTATTGATACCGTTTATATAGTGGGAATATATGACAGCTTTAAATATGACTCGTTAATGGTACAGCCGGCAGAGAGTGTTCCTGATTCTGCATTTACTATTCTTCTATGTCATACGCCCGATTATGCAGAACGCTCAAATACAACAGCCGATTTGACTCTTTCGGGGCATACTCATGGCGGGCAAGTGAGCCTTTTTGGATTATATGCCCCTGTTAAAAATACAATTTATGGCAATCGTTTTCTCAAGGGACTGAATGAAACATCTTCCGGTTCAATGATAATTACGACTACCGGTGTCGGAACTTCGCGAAGAAAGGTGCGTTTTTGTGTGCCAAGCGAATTGGTGTTTGTGACTCTTTGTCGTGCAAAGTGAGATAAAAATAGCCGTATTCTTGCCATTCTTATATTCTCTTTCATTATCTTTGTCTTAGATTAAAAAATGTTTAAGTAAATAGCTTTTACAAAATGGGTGGTTTGACAGCAGAAGATAGATTGTTTATGAGGCGTTGCCTGCAACTTGCACGTTGTGGTAGCGGAAGTACCTCACCTAATCCTATGGTAGGTGCTGTCATTGTGCATAATGGGCGTATAATAGGCGAGGGGTATCATATCAGAGCCGGAGAACCGCATGCCGAAGTTAATGCAGTCAATTCTGTTAAAGAGTGTGACAGGCATCTTTTTCCAGAGGCCACAGTATATGTAACCCTTGAACCTTGTTCTCATTATGGAAAGACACCGCCTTGCTGCGATTTGTTGATTGCAAAGGGTGTAAAGCGTGTTGTGATTGGTACTGCTGATAATAATGTCATGGTAAACGGTGGTGGAATATCCCGTATGCGTGATAATGGAATAGAGGTTGTGGTAGGCGTTTATGAAGATGAATGTTGTCGATTAAATCGTGATTTTTTTACATCTCACAGGCTCTCTCGCCCGGCTGTTACTTTGAAATGGGCACAAACAGCCGATGGTTTTATTGATGTTGTTCGTGATGGTGGTGTTCCTTTGTCAATATCAACTCAAATGTCGCGTTTGGCGGTTCACAAACTACGGTCAATGCATGATGCGATATTGGTGGGAACGCGTACGGCCCTTTTGGATAATCCTTCTCTAAATGTTCGTGATTGGTGTGGGCGTAACCCTTTGCGTCTGGTTATGGATCGTCGTGGCGTGTTGCCCTCAACTCTTAAGTTGTTTGATGGGGCGTCCCGAACTATTGTATATACAGAAAAGAAAGTGTTGGGGAAGTTTGGTAAAAATGTTGAACAAATAGAAGTGGACTTTTCTGGGGATGTGCTATCGTCAGTGCTTTCTCATCTTCATTCGCTAAATATAAACAGTTTGCTTGTAGAAGGGGGTGCCAAATTGTTGCAGTCGTTTATAGATGCTTCGCTTTGGGATGATATTCGTGTCGAACTCAATCCAACTCTTTTTGTTGGCGAAGGTGTTGCAGCTCCCGTTTTGCCGGAAGGCGTTTCAATAAATAAAATTCGCTGTGGTGGTAACGAAATTCTGAGTCTCTACTGTTAAATTTGTTATTATTTATTTTAAAATAATATAAAATACTGCTTAATTGACCTATAAACCGAAAATTGTTGCTATTTTTGCAAATTGAATATAAAATCAATTGTATGAAAAGATATTTGGCAACATATTTGGTCGCATGTTTATCTGTCGCTCTTTTCACATCGTGTTGGGGCGAAGATGATGAAGCATTGCTGTCGCCTTTTGCAATGGTCAAGGAGTTTTCGATAGGAAATATCCAATCTTCATATCCGGCATTTACCTCGGATGGAAGAGATACAACGGTGGTAAGAACTATCGATTGTTCAAAATTGAAATTTACAATAGATCAAATCAATGGAAGAATCTATAATAACGATTCGCTGCCTTATTGTACGGGATTGACAAAAGTGGTCACAACAATGACTGTAGATGGTGTTGCGTCTATTTTTGTTGATAGTACCGGAACGTATGACTATTATGCCAATACAGACTCTACGGACTTTACATCACCTCGTAACTTTAGAATATATTCCGAGGGTGGAACTTATTACAAAGATTATGTTGTGTCTGTCAATGTTCATCAGGTCAATCCGGAGTTGATGGTTTGGGAGAAGGCCGGAATTGTTGCTGGGTTTACTCCTTGTGGTGCAGCGGAATTGTCCGGTAATATGAATGTGTTCGGGAATGCAGGTACAAAATGTGTTGTCGCTTCATCCCCTGTCGGTGAACCTATATCTTGGACAACGAAAGATTTGGTCGGTTTGCCGGTCAACGCCAAAATTTCAACAGTGCAATGCTATAAAAATAATCTGTATCTTGTAGCTGATAGTGCGGTTTATACATCGGCCGACGCTGTGAATTGGTCGCTCTCTTCGTCAATCCCCGGTGTTGTGGCTATTGTAGGTGCTTCTGATGAAGATCTTCTTATTGTTGCAACAGAAAAAGAAATGCTTTGCAGTACAAATGGAGTTGATTTTGAATATATGGGCAATGTTCCCGAGAATTTTCCATTATACGGGCTGTCTATAGCTTCTTATCCAATGGCACACAATAGTGATATAATACGTTATATGGTGTTTGGCTATCCCACAAATGCTAAGAACGGTAAGGCTTTTGTCTGGAGCAAACTTTCAACAGAGGAGAAGTGGAGTAACTATGATAACGCCGAAAATCCATTTCCTTGCCCTTCATTGAATGGCTTGTCTGTTGTACGCTATGATAATTTCTTCTATGCTTTGGGCGGTGCCGGAACTGCAGAGGGTGTTGAGGTCAAAGCGTTTGAGTCATTCTTTGTCTCAAGAGATAATGGAATTGTATGGAAATCACTTGATGATAAATATCAGGAATTGCCAAGCGAGTTGCTGGGAAATAATAATGCATTTGTGGCAGTTGTTGACTCCAGGAATTATATGTGGATTGTAAATTCGGGCAGTGGTGCTGCTGCATATCGTGGCATCCTGAACCGTTTGGGATTTAAGAAATGACGGAGAAAAACATTACATCTCTTCTTAAAACACTTGTTGTTGCAATTATTCTTTGCATATCAAGTGTTGTTCAGGCTCAAGGGCTTGAATATCGTTTTGAGGCAGGTGGAATGGTTGGTGCAAGTTGTTATTATGGCGATGCGAACTACAGTTCGTTTATGAAAAATATAAATGTGATAGGTGGTCTCATCGGTCGTTATAATATTAACGCGAGAATGGCTGTCAAGGCCGATTTACTTGTGGCGAGAATAACCGGAAGTACCGAAGGGCTTGAAAATAAATTCCCCGGTGAGGCGGTAGAGTTTGACCGAACTTTGTACGAATTGGGTGCACAATATGAATATAATTTCTGGGCATACGGAGAAGACGGCGGTTATAAAGGTTATAAGCGTGTGGTACCGTATGTATTTGTGGGCTTGGGATGTACATTTGCTCCTAAACCGGCCAACCATGTTTTTACGGCTAATATACCGCTTGGTATCGGTGTCAAGTGCAAGGTGATTCCCCGACTAAATGTCGGTTGTGAATTATCATACCGATTCTCGTTTAGCGACAGGCTTGACGTGACAGATAAAACGGCGTTGCAGTTGAATGACCCATACGGTATAAAAAGTGGTTTTTTGAAGAATAAAGACGGTTATTCGTTTATATCGTTGTTTGTAACGTATGACTTGTCACCCAAATATAGAAAGTGTAACAATTAGAGATATTTGACTATGAATTACATTGAGCAAATAGATAAGAATAATGTGCCTGCACATATTGCTATAATAATGGATGGTAATGGCCGCTGGGCACAGATGCGTGGTTTGGATCGTTCCGAAGGACATCAGGCTGGTGCAGCAACAGTGCGTAAACTTGTTGAGCATGCACTTAATCTTGGTGTGAAATATTTGACTTTATATACATTCTCTACAGAAAACTGGAAACGTCCGGTAGCAGAGGTCGCTGCACTTATGGCATTGCTCTTTGAATCAATAGAGGAAGAGATTTTTGTAAAGAACAATGTGGCATTCCGCATTATTGGTGATTTGGAAAAATTGCCCGAAAATGTTAGAGAACGCTTGAATGCATGTATGGAACGTACTGCAAAAAATGATAGTATGACTTTGGTGCTGGCTTTGAGTTATTCTTCAAAATGGGAGATAACAGAGGCTGTACGCTCTATTGCTGCAAAGGTGAAGGGTGGTGAGCTTTCGCTTGATGAGATAAACGATGATGTTATCTCTAATGAGTTGACAACAAACTTTATGCCCGATCCCGATTTGTTGATACGTACCGGTAAGGAACAGCGTTTGAGTAATTTCTTGTTGTGGCAGGCCGCTTATTCGGAATTCTATTTTACTGAAGTGCTTTGGCCCGACTTTGGTAAGGAAGAACTTTATAAAGCTGTGTATGAATACCAAAGTCGTCAAAGACGTTATGGTCTTACCGGCGAGCAGGTAAAAAATGATGAGAAAGTAAAATAAGAAATATAAAAGTTTCTAAGATGAGATATAACTTGTTTTCAAAAACAATAATACTTACACTGTTTATACTATCTTCTGCAGTCTCTTATGCTCAGGTGATAGTGAATCCAACTGTGCTCTATTCCGGCAATCCTCAAAAATATACCATTGGTGGAATAAATCTTAATGGTGCCGAGAATCTTGAGCCGGCTATTGTTATAGGTCTGTCCGGATTGTCTGTTGGCGATGTGATATCGGTTCCGGGCGATGAGGTTACTACAGCCATAAAGCGTTTTTGGAAGCATGGTTTGTTTGAGGATGTTTCAATTACAGCCGATAGTATTATTGGCAATAAAATCTTTATTGGAATAACCTTGAAGCAACGTCCTCGTGTGAGTCAGTTGAATTTTCATGGAATTAAAAAAACAGAACGAGAGGACCTTGAACTGAAAATCGGTATTATAAAAGGTAATCAGATAACTCCTGACATCATTGATCGTGCCAAGAAAATAATTGCCAATTATTACGATAGCAAAGGTTTTAAAAATGCCCAAATTGATGTGTTTCAACGTCCCGATGTTACCGAAGACGGTATGGTTATTGTTGACGTGAATATTGACAAAAAAGACAAAATCAAGATAAACCGTATATATATAGAAGGTACGGACTCTCTACCACTGAAGAAGGTGAAGTATGCCATGAAGAAAACACGTGAAAAGACACGTATGGACAACTTCTTCTATACAATTTTCCGTTCCAAGAAGTTTACAGAGGAGAATTATGAAGAGGACAAAGATAAAATCCTCTCTCTCTACAGCGAACATGGTTATCGTGATGCCCGTATTGTAAAAGACAGTGTTGTTCCTTTTGACGACAAGAGTGTAGACATATATATAGGAGTGGAAGAGGGAATGAGATATTATATACGCAATATTGAATGGGTAGGAAACAGTGTTTTCTCAACTGCATGGCTTGATCATGTGTTGAGAATGAAGCCCGGTGAAGTATATAATCAGAACAAACTTGAGGAACGTCTCTACTCTGATGATGATGCCGTTAAGAACCTCTATTACAATGAAGGTTACGTTTTCTTTAATGTAATACCAACAGAAGCAAGTATTATAAACGATTCTGTAGATCTGGAACTACGTGTGTCAGAGGGCGTTCAAGCTACAATAGGTCGTGTTACCATCAGCGGAAATGACCGACTATACGAGGATGTTGTTCGTCGTGAACTTTACACTTTGCCTGGTAGTCTCTTCTCTATGGATGCACTTGAGCGTTCATTCCGTACTATTGCAAATATGGGACATTTTGACCCGGAAAAGATAGATCCGGGTGTCGTTCCAAATCCCGAAAACGGTACCGTTGATATGAATTGGAAACTTGAAACAAAGAGCAGTGACCAGATCGAACTTTCAGCAGGTTGGGGACAGACAGGTGTTATTGGTAAATTGTCATTGAAGTTCACCAATTTCTCGGTACGCAATATGTTTAGAAAGAAAGCGTTGCGTCGCGGTATAATACCTCAGGGTGATGGTCAGACATTTGCTATTAGTGCCCAAACCAATGGACGCTACTATCAATCTTACAGTGTCTCATTCTACGACCCATGGTTAGGACGTAAGCGTCCGAACTCATTCTCGGTTTCAGCATTTATGTCAATGCAGACCGACGTCTCTGACGCATATTATAACTCGGCTTATTACAATAACTATACAAACTATCTGTATGGATATGGTAACTATGATGGTTATGGTTACGGATATAATAATGTATCATCATATTATGATCCGGACAAGCATATCAAAATGTATGGTGTCTCTATAGGTTGGGGACGTCGCTTGAGATGGCCTGATGACAACTTTACCTTCTCTGCTGAGTTGAATTATCAGATTTACTCATTGAAGGATTGGCAGTACTTCCTTATAGCAAATGGTGATTGTAACAATATCAACTTGTCCTTGTCACTTGGACGCAGCACTGTCGATCACCCTTATTTCCCACGTTCTGGTTCCGACTTCTCGCTTGTAGTGTCGGCAACACCTCCATATTCAGCTTGGGATGGCAAGGATTATGAAAATCTGGCAACAAACCCCAAAACTCCTTCATACAGCAGCGAGTTGCGTGAGAAGCATAAATGGATAGAGTACTACAAGATAAAATTCCGTAGCAGGACATATACATCATTGACTTCGGGTAAATATAATCTCGTATTGATGACACGTGCCGACTTTGGTATTCTTGGTAGTTATAACAGGTTTAAGAAATCACCTTTTGAAACATTCTATATGGGAGGTGACGGTATGAGTGGCTATTCTTATAACTATGCAACGGATATGGTTGCTTTACGTGGTTATGAGAACGGAAGTTTGACACCCTACGGCAAGGAGGGTTATGCTTATACCCGTTTGGGTGTTGAGTTGCGTTTCCCATTCCTTATGCAGAGTTCTACAACAATCTATGGACTTGCCTTCCTTGAAGGTGGTAATGCTTGGACCGATGCCTCAAAATTTAATCTCTTTGACTTGAAACGCAGTGCCGGTGTCGGTGTTCGCGTATTCTTGCAAATGATAGGTTTGATTGGTATTGACTGGGCATACGGTTTTGATAAGGTGTTTGGCTCTACACAATATAGCGGCAGCCATTTCCACTTTATTCTTGGTCAGGAATTCTAAACTAGAATGTAGTTTTTATTATGAGAAAAATTATATTGACAATATTATTTGTTTGTGGTTTCATGACTGTCGCTACAGCCCAAAAATATGCGACAGTAGATATGGAATATATCTTGAAGAATATTCCGGCCTATGAACGTGCAAACGAGCAACTCAATCAGCAGTCAAAACGTTGGGAAGGCGAAATAAGTGAACTTGAAGAAGAAGCAAAACAACTCTACAAGGCTTATCAGGCCGAATCGGCATTCTTGTCGGACGAACAACGTGTGGAGCGTGAGGCTGCAATTGTTGCAAAGGAAGATGAGGCTAAAGAACTTAAAAGAACCTATTTCGCTCCTTCGGGTGAGTTTTATAAAAAGCGTGAAAGTCTTGTGACACCAATACATGAAGAGGTTTACAATGCAATTAAGGAGATATGTGATATCAAACGATACACAATGGTTATAGATCGTTCTTCGACAGTAGGTCTTATATACTCTTCTCCTTCAATTGATATAAGTAATGATGTGCTTACTAAACTCGGTTATTCAAATTAAGAAACAAATGGTTTAATATTTATAAATAATTACAATGAAAAAGATTTTGATTTTAATTATGCTTGTAGCTCCAATGAGCTTGCTGGCACAGCAGAAATTCGGTTATGTAAATTCTGCAGAGATTATTCAGTTGATGCCTGAATTTGATAAGGCACAGAAGGAGTTGCAGGAACTTGAGAAAATGTACACCGATGAGTTCAACGCAATGCGTACTGAACTTGAGAAGAAAGGTACTGAGTTTGAGAAATTGCAGCAAGATGCAGCACCTGAGAATATCTTGAAGCGTCGTTATGAGGAGTTGATGCAACTTGACGAGCGTTTGCGTCAGTACAGCCAGGAGGTGACAGCAAATCTTCAGCAGGCAGAGCAGGAGAAGATGGTTTCAATACAGAAAGCATTGCGTGACGCTCTTGATGTTGTAGGTAGCGAAAATGGTTACGTATGTATCTTTGATTTGGCAGGTGGAATTCCTTATATCAGCAAGACTCTTTGCGAAGATTTGACAGCAAAGGTTAAGGCAAAATTGGGTATTCCGGCAAACGCTGTTCCCGCAGCTGTTTCTGCAGGTAAGTAATAAAAAGATTATCGGGCGGGAGAATTGTGCTTTCTCCCTCCCTTTTTTATATATGTGATATGCGAAAATTGTTGTTGATTTTGGTTTGCTCACCAATGTTTTTGGTAGCACAGAATAAATTTGGTTATTTCAGTTACAGTGCTGTTTTGGACTCTTTGCCACAGTATCATGAAGCAATGAATGAGTACAATAAATTAAAGCAACGCTGTAAAGAGGAGATTGAACATAACGAACTCCAACTCACAAGGGCATACGTCTCATTCCTGGATGGTCATCGCAGTTTTCCGGAACCGATATTGCGTAAACGTCAGAATGAACTTCAGCAAATGATAGACAATAGTGTACATTTTCGTGATGAAGTAAAAAAATGGCTTCGCGAAGCAAAGGATTCTTTTTGTACACCATGCTATGATACTATAGCTGTAGCTCTTAAAAAGGTCTGTACTGAAAGAAGTTTGGCGTATGCTATTGATGTCGATAGGAACATATATAAATATATCAATCCCGAAATGGGCGAGGATATAACAGAATATATTCTTAGAGCAATATTCCATATTGAACCAGTTTCGGATGAAATTGTTGAAATAAAGCAACAGGAAACTGTTGCTACGGAGATATCTACAGATGTGGTTTCTTCAACAGATGAAATTATGACCGAAGATACCGGTCTTGAAACTGTTGATGTAGTAGAGTCTGCCGAAATAACAGAAACCACAGAAATTGCAGAAGAGAATACAGTTGTTCTTGAATAGATAACCAAACAAAACACTTGTTACAGAAAACCGAAAATGTCCGAAATGCTCGAACTTTCCAAGAATGCCGGCCCTATAGGAATCTTTGATTCAGGTTACGGTGGGCTTACAATATACAGCGAGATAAAGAAATTGTTGCCACAGTACGACTATATCTATCTTGGTGACAATGCCCGTACCCCTTATGGGACACGTTCGTTCGATGTGGTATATGAATTTACCCGCCAATCGGTGCGTTATCTTTTTTCAAGAGGTTGTCAGCTCGTTATCCTTGCTTGCAATACCGCTTCGGCAAAAGCTCTTCGTACAATACAGCAAGTTGATTTGCCACAATGGGATCCTAATCGTAGGGTGTTGGGAATAATACGTCCTACGGTAGAGTGTATAGGTGAGGTTACAGAAAGCCGTCATGTTGGCGTTTTAGCTACAGAAGGAACAATAAAATCTCTTTCTTATCCGCTTGAGATAAGAAAACTGTTTCCCGATATTGAGGTGACCGGTGAAGCCTGTCCTTTGTGGGTGCCTCTTGTTGAGAACAATGAGGTAAATTGCGAAGGAGCCGACTATTTTGTAAAAAGACATGTTGAGAATCTCCTTTCACATGATACACTTATTGATACAATAATCTTAGGGTGTACACATTATCCAATGTTATTTGACAAAATACGTCAATACACTCCTAATAATATTAAACTACTAACCCAAGGTGCGGCTGTTGCGGCATCTTTAAAAGACTATCTTTATCGTCATCCCGAAATGGATGACCTTTGTACCAAGGGAGGTGAAACCCTGTTCTGTACTACTGAAACCGATGGCAAATTCGGTGATCAGGCTTCGGTGTTCTTAAAGCAGAATATTCAAGTAAAAACGGTAATACTCGAATAATTCTATGGCAATAGACCTGCAAATAGAAAATATTTCCAAAAGTTTTGGAGACCTTATTCTCTTCAATGATGTGTCATTCACTGTAGAAGAGCGTCAGCGTATAGGGCTTATAGCACGTAACGGAAAGGGTAAAAGTACACTGCTGAAAATAATCGCAGGCGAAGAGCCTCTTGATGCCGGTAAGATAACCATGCGTAGTGGAATAAGAGTCGGTTATCTTGAACAGGAACCTGATTTCAATCCGGAATTATCCGTCTTGGATGCTTGTCTTGGACGTAATGCTGAGAAAGCCGCTGTTGTTTCTCGTTATGAGAAGGCACTTGAAACCGGTGGCGAAGAGTTGCAGCATGCAATGGAGGAGATGGATCGTCTTCAGGCATGGGATTACGAAAATCATGCCAAACAGGTTTTGTCCAAGCTCAAGATAACAAAATTCTCACAACCAATAAAGGAACTTTCCGGTGGTCAGCGTAAGCGTGTCGCATTGGCATCGGTGCTCATAGAATGTCCCGATGTAATGATTCTTGATGAACCCACAAACCACCTTGATATAGAGATGGTAGAATGGCTTGAGGATTATCTGTCGCGTATGACATGTAGCCTGTTGATGGTAACTCACGATCGCTATTTTCTTGATAATGTTTGTAATGAAATTGTTGAGATTGACGATCAGCAGGTCTATCGCTACAAAGGAAACTACTCTTACTTTCTACAGCGTCGTGAAGAGCGTCTGCAGAATCTTGCAGCAGAAACTGCAAGGGCACGTAATTTGCTGCGTACCGAACTGGACTGGATGCGTCGTCAACCACAAGCACGTGCCCACAAGGCAAAATATCGTATAGATGCTTTCTATAAACTCGAGGAGAAAGCGGCTATGATGCGTGATGATAGTAAAGTCTCACTTGAGATAAAATCACAATATATAGGTAATAAAATCTTTGTGATGAAAGGACTTTCAAAGGCCTTTGATGAGAAAATAATTACAAAAGATTTCTATTATACCTTTGCTCGTTATGAAAAATTGGGTATTGTTGGAAACAATGGAACCGGTAAATCAACCTTTATAAAGATGCTGTTGGGTAAGGTACAACCCGATTGTGGAGTTATAGAGGTGGGTGAGACTGTAAAATGGGGTTATTATAGCCAGGACGGTCTCTCGTTCAATGAGGAGATGAAGGTTATAGATGTTGTAAAGGATATAGCAGAAGTTATCCCTGTTGCCGGTAAGATGCTTACAGCCTCCCAGTTCCTTCAGCATTTCCTCTTCTCACCCGAAAAACAGTATAGTTATGTCTATAAACTCAGTGGTGGTGAGAAACGCAGGCTTTATCTGTGTACGGTGCTTATGTCGAATCCGAATTTCCTTGTACTCGATGAGCCAACTAATGACCTTGATATTGAGACACTGCAAATCCTGGAGGAGTATTTGCGTGATTTTAAAGGTTGTGTTATTGTAGTGAGCCATGACCGTTATTTCATGGATAAGGTCGTAGATCACGTGTTTGTCTTTAACGGTAATGGCAATATAAAAGATTTTCCAGGCAACTATACCGAATATCGTGATTGGCGTGAAGAGGAGAAACTTCTCGTGGCAAAGGAGAACGAAAAGAACACCTCGGGCAAACAAGCTTATCGTACAGAGACAAAACGGAAACTGACATTTAAGGAACGTAAGGAGTACGAAAGCCTTGAGGAGGAGATAATGCTTCTTGAAGAAGAAAAAAGTTGCATAGAACAAGAGATGTGTAGCGGTATTCTTGATAATGATACTCTATTGAAGAAATCAGTGCGTATTCAGGAAGTCATGGAGCTCATAGATTCAAAAACCGAACGGTGGATGGAGCTGAGTGAGTTTGCATAATCCCAAAGGATTTTAAATTATGGATAAGAGTGCAAAAATAGACCGTTTCCCCTTTATGGCAGAGACATTTCTTGTAGATGGTAAAGGACGTTTGCGTACTACAACGCTTTGTAATTACATGCTTAGTTGTGCAGGTCGCCATGCCGAGGCACGTGGCTTTGGGGCAACAGATACCCTCGGATGGGTTTTAGCCCGTATGGCATTGCATGTTGACAAGACTCCTGTATGGCGTGACCGTTTCTATGTGGAGACATGGGTGCGTAATTTGTATCATGGTTTCACAGACCGTTGTGTCAGAGTTATTGATGAGGCCGGTAATGAAGTGGCTTCGCTGTTGGCTACATTCGCATTGATGAATCTCAAGACGCGTACTTCGGTTGATTTGAATGGCGATATAGGTATTCGTCTCACCGAGTGTATGGTACCTGACGAGCAGATAGCGATACGACGCATACCGTCAATAAACCGTCAGCCTGTTGATGAAGTCTCTTTTAAACGTCGTCCGCATTATAGTGACATAGATATCAATGGACACATGAATAGCGTGCGTTACCTTGATCACATCCTTGACCACTTTCCAATTGATTATATAAATTCACACAATCTAACAGATTTTGTTGTTGCATATATGAACGAAGGTGCCGCTACAGAAGAGTTGACTTATGGTATAAAAGAACTTGATACCGATAAATATCTGGTACAGGTAACCAAAGAAAATTCAGTTGTAGCAATACGTTGCGAATTGCATTTTAAACCGCTTTAACCAATTGCGGATATCATTAAAAACAAAGCGGTTGCACCATGGTGCAACCGCTTTTCTTATATAAACAGCTGATTTATCAATAATTCTCAGGTTTAATCTGGAAATATGCTTTTGGATGAGCACATACAGGGCATATCTCGGGAGCCATCTTGCCAATGTGCAAGTGACCGCAGTTACGGCATTGCCAGATACACTCTTTTTCACGGCTGAATACCAAACCGCCTTGTACATTCTCAAGCAATTTCTTATAACGTTCTTCGTGTACCTTTTCTACTTTAGCAACAGCCTCAAACATTGCGGCAATCTCAACAAAACCTTCCTCACGAGCTTCTTTTGCCATTGTGGGGTACATGTCTGTCCATTCATAGTTCTCGCCTGCAGCAGCATCTACAAGATTCTCTGCTGTACTGCCGATACCGTGAACCAATTTGAACCATAATTTAGCATGCTCTTTCTCCTGATCTGCTGTCTCCTGGAAAATTGCTGCCATCTGCTCAAAGCCATCTTTCTTAGCTTTGCTTGCATAGTATGTATACTTGTTTCTTGCCTGACTTTCACCTGCAAAAGCTGCCCAAAGATTAGCTTCAGTTTTTGTTCCTTTCAATGATTTGTCCATAGTTTATTCTTTTTTTTGTTTAAAAATCCTTTATTTGTTTTCGCTTTGCAATTATCATAAAAAATAATTGAAATACAAACTTTTTTCTTTACATTTTTTATTAAAAAAACAAAAAGCCACTCCGTTTGTTGCGGAAAGGCTCTCTGTTTTGTAATTGTTAAGTTTATTTAGTGCAACCAGCACAACGTGGCTTTATCTGCTTGAAAAAATCGTTGCCCTTGTCATCAACGAGGATGAATGCAGGGAAGTCCTCAACCTCAATCTTCCATATAGCTTCCATGCCAAGTTCAGGGTATTCTACACATTCAATGCTCTTGATGTTGTTCTGTGCAAGGATTGCAGCAGGTCCACCGATAGAACCAAGGTAGAATCCGCCGTGCTTATGACAAGCGTCTGTTACCTGCTGGCTACGGTTACCCTTGGCAAGCATAATCATTGAACCGCCGTTTTCCTGGAACAGGTCAACGTAAGAGTCCATACGTCCTGCTGTTGTGGGGCCCATAGATCCGCAAGGCATGCCGGCCGGAGTCTTTGCTGGTCCTGCATAGTAGATTGGATGATCCTTGATGTACTGTGGTAGTCCCTCACCACGGTCAATACGTTCTTTAAGTTTTGCGTGTGCAATATCACGTCCAACAATGATTGTACCGTTGAGTGATAGACGTGTTGCAATTGGGTACTGTGAAAGCTGTGCACAAACCTCCTTCATTGGACGGTTGAGATCAACGCGTACAATTTCGCCCTCGCCTGCGTTACGCAATTCCTCGGGGATGAGTGTTGCTGGCTGGTCATCTAACTTCTCAATCCAGATACCGTCTTTGTTAATCTTAGCCTTGATGTTACGGTCTGCAGAACAGCTTACGCCCATACCTACAGGACAACTTGCACCATGACGTGGCAAGCGTACTACGCGAATGTCGTGAGCAAGGTATTTACCGCCAAACTGTGCACCCAAGCCAATATTGTGTGCCTCTTTCAACAACTGCTCCTCAAGCTCGATGTCACGGAATGCACGACCTGTTTCGTCGCCTGTTGTGGGCAGGTCATCGTAATAGTGTGTAGATGCAAGCTTCACTGTGTGGAGGTTTTTCTCAGCCGATGTACCACCGATTACAAATGCAATGTGATAAGGAGGACAAGCAGCTGTACCCAGACTCTTCATTTTCTCTACAAGGAATGGAACGAGTGTTGCCGGATTCAAGAGAGCTTTTGTCTCCTGGTAAAGGTATGTCTTGTTTGCAGAACCACCACCTTTGGTTACCATGAGGAACTTGTACTCCATACCCTCTGTCGCTTCAATATCAATCTGTGCAGGAAGGTTACACTTGGTGTTTACCTCATCGTACATGTTAAGTGGAGCGTTTTGGCTGTAACGCAGGTTCTCCTGTGTATAAGTGTCAAATACACCACGAGAAAGTGCCTCTTCGTCGCAGAATCCTGTCCACACTTGCTGACCCTTTTCGCCATGTATTATGGCTGTACCTGTATCCTGACATAATGGTAGTTGACCCTTGCATGCCACCTCTGCATTGCGTAGGAATGTCAAAGCAACATATTTGTCGTTGTCACTTGCTTCGGGGTCGTTCAAGATTTTTGCTACCTGCTCGTTATGGGCACGACGTAACATGAATGAAACATCGCGGAAAGCAGTGCGTGACAAGAGTGTTAAAGCCTCAGGGGTAACCTTCAACATAGGTTTTCCCTCAAACTCACTTACTGATACACCTTCTTTAGTCAAGAGATAATACTCTGTTGTGTCCTCACCATGCTGGAACATGTGAGCATACTTGAATTCAGGAATTGCTGCCATAATTTTATATGTTAATATAGTTTGTTTTGTTTTTTATTCTTCGCTCATATCCTCGTATGTCTGGTAGAGGAAATCGTTGTATGGATACTTTTGTACGTGTAGTTCACATACACGCTTGTATATTATATCCTTAAGGTTCTCTATGTTCTGTCGCTCACGTGCCGAAATGAAAAGGCAGTTCTCTTCAAGCTTGCTCATCCACGTTGCCTTCAACTCATCAAGAGTGATATTCTCTTTTGTTTTTGGAGTTAGGTCATCTTCATCCTTTTTGACGTATGTGAAGGCATCAATCTTGTTGAAAATTACCATTATGGGTTTATCACCGCATTTGAGGTCGGCTAAGGTCTTGTTTACAACTTCAATCTGTTCTTCAAATTCGGGGTGCGAAACATCTACTATATGGAGCAGAAGGTCTGCCTCACGAACCTCGTCAAGTGTTGACTTGAACGATTCTACAAGGTCTGTAGGAAGCTTGCGAATAAATCCTACAGTGTCCGAAAGCAGAAACGGCAAGTTCTCGATAATAACTTTGCGTACAGTTGTGTCAAGTGTGGCAAAGAGCTTGTTTTCGGCAAAAACCTCGCTTTTGGCCAGAAGATTCATGAGGGTTGATTTTCCAACATTGGTGTAACCAACCAAAGCTACGCGAATAAGGCGACCTCGGTTTTTACGTTGTATGGCCTTCTGGCGGTCTATTTGTGACAATTGCTCTTTTAACAGTGACATTCGTCCCAGAATAATACGGCGGTCCATCTCAAGCTGTGTTTCACCCGGTCCGCGAAGACCTACACTACCGCCTTTTCCGCTACCGCTACCCGAACCACCACCTTGACGTTCAAGGTGAGTCCACAAACGTTGCAATCGTGGGAGCATGTATTTGTATTGTGCGAGTTCAACCTGTACTTTGGCATGTGCTGTTTGTGCACGCATTGCAAAGATGTCTAGAATGAGTGATGTACGGTCGAGAATCTTTATTTTTATCTCCTTTTCAATGTTGCGTATCTGTTTTGCCGACAATTCATCATCAAAGATAACCATACCAATTTCATCGTCGGTGTCTTTAAGAGCTTCAACATAATCGGCAATCTCCGTCAGCTTACCTGTACCTACATATGTTACAGGGTGCGGGTGGTCAATGCGTTGAGTGAAGCGTTTGACAACCTCGGCTCCGGCAGTCTGTGCGAGGAACTCAAGTTCATCGAGATACTCGTTTGTCTTGCGTTCGTTTTGAGTAGAGGTAATCAAGCCAACCAAGATGGCTGTCTCTTTCTTTGTTGTAGATATAACAAATTCTTTCATCAAATTATACTCTTATCCAATTTTATGCGAAGATAATGATAATTTCTAACAAAAGATATCTAAAATGGAGGTGAAATTTGTTACAAATATGAATAAATGATGTTGTTACATCATAAAATAGTGGATTTATCTGATGATAGAACGGTAACATCCACCGGCAACAGCTTTAATATATCCTTTCATCTCCATCTCAAAGAGCTGGGGCATAAGTCTGTTTATGGGTATGTTGAGCTTTACTACCATCTGGTTTATTTGCAAACCGTCGTCGCTGGCACGTAATACGGAGATTATTTCATTCTCTTGCTCTGTGAGTTCTGGAAATAGTTCAGTCTGTAGTTCTTCAGCTCTCTTATGGGTTGTACTTTCCCAACCCATAGCCTCAATGAAATCATAAGCACTTGTGATTAGTGCAGCCTTGTTACGGCTTACAAGTTCGTTACATCCTTGTGAGTATTGGTCATTAACTCTGCCGGGAAATGCAAAGCAGTCACGTGAATATCCTTGTGCAAGTGCTGCGGTAATCAATGAACCTCCTTTTGATGCCGATTCTATGACGATGGTGGCATCGGCAAGTCCGGCAACAATTCTGTTGCGTTGTACGAAATATGCAGGAAGCGAATTTGTTCCACTCATGAATTCTGTAGCCAGTCCGCCATTTTCGAGCATACTCTTTGCTGTAGAGCGGTGTGCGTTGGGATATATACGGTCAAGGCCATGTGCCAATATACCAACAGTTGGCAGCCCTGCTTTCAATGCACATCTGTGTGCGGTGATGTCTATTCCGTATGCAAGACCACTGACAATGAGTGTGTCAGGGATGAATTTTGCAAGGTCTGTGATAAAGTTCTCGCAAAGTCCTTTACCGTATTCGCTTGCGTGGCGTGTGCCAACTATGGAAACAATATGTTTTGCGTTAAAGTTGGTGTTTCCCAAGGTGAAAAGTACCAATGGTGCATCGTCGCACTCCATCAGACGATAAGGATAATCATTTTCACCTATATATATAGCTTTGATTCTGTTTTTCTCGATAAACTCCATCTCTCTCTCTGCACTCTCTATGAGTGCTGGGTTGCAAAGCATTTTTTTCAGTTGTGGTGTTGCTTCGGGGAGTATATCGTTTAGATTTCCGGCATTTTCCAATAAGGTTTTGGCACTGCCGGTCATATCTACCAATTGTCGTATAAGCGAAAGTTGCGATACCTGCACTCGTGAGAGTGCAAGCATCGCAACATGCTCGTTTATAATGACGTTATTCACGTATTATTTTACAATGCTCTGGAATGTCTCGTCCTGAGCGTACTTGCGGAACTCAAGGTCACCTGCAGCCTTGCTTGCCATAGCTGGGTCAAGTTTAACTGCGTTCTTCAAACCTTCGTAAACCATCTCGTTGTTTGCAGATCTAGCACCTAGGATAGCCTTGATGTAATATGTCAAAGCGTCAGGAGTGCTGATAGCTGCCAATGTGTTATTTGCAGCACTGTAGTCGTTGTTTAGAATCTGAGCCAAAGCAGCACCGTTAGTGTTTACGCCAGCAAGCATAGAAGCAGCACGACCGTACTGGCCCTGAGCGATATAAAGGTTACCGAGAGCCTCGTTGCTAACCTTTGCTGCAGTACCCTTAGTCATGTAAGCTTCAGCCTCAGCAACGTTGCCGTTCATCAACTGCATGTAACCGAGGTTGATTTTAGCCTCAGCTGCGTTAGCATCAGCGTTCTCAGCTTTTGCAAAGTAGTTTGCAGCAGCAGTGTAATCACCCTTGTTGTATGCCAATACGCCAAGGTTGTTGTATGCACGGAAATCGTTAGGATAGATGCTTACAACTGTGTTGAAGATATCCTCTTTCTCCTTAACGTCGTTTGTCAAGATTGCAGCGTAGAGAAGCTCCTCAAGTGAAAGAACTTTTGCATCAGCAGCATACTGCTCCTTGATCTGCTCGTCTGAACGGCCAATAAGCTGGTAGTTAAGAGTGATTCTTGCACGACGCAATTTAGGCAATACCTCTTTTGCAAGTTCGCTGTAAACAGCTGAAATGTTCTTGATTTGTGCCTCACGCTCCTCAGGATCGTTGTACATAGAAAGAACGCGGAGAATCAACTCCTTGTCAGGAAGCTGTGACATAGAAACGAGTTCCTGGAAACCTGCCCAGTCCTCAGCTGTGTATTTGTTGTCAACATTACCCTCGATCTTTGCTTTCTTCATCTCTTTGTTGATGAATTTTGCAGTGTTTGTACCACGGTTGTTTGCAAGGCCGTCGTTGAGCTTCAACTCACCATCAGGTGAAGCGTATGCTGAAATCTCTACATTCTCAAGAGCTTTACCTTCAACATCGTTAGCAATCTCTGTAAGAGTTGCCTTCAATTCGTTGATGTTCTCAGACTTCAACTCAGAACGACGAAGGTTTGTCTGCTGGATGAGGAACATGATGTTTGCCTCCTTAGCCTGCTTGATGATACGCTGGAAAGCGTCGTCACCGTAAGCTGCATTTGCAGTAGCGGCAGTTTGACGATACAACTGTGATGTAGCAACGCAACCGTCAGCAATCTTAACCTCAGGAATTGTATAAGTCTTCTTGCCTTTGTTAACTGTGAAACGAACATACAACTCTGCATCTTCCATAGCAGGAACATAGTCGAATGTCATCTTCATCTTGAAGTTGCCACCCTCTTTGTATGAGATAGTCTGGTCGTTACCAAGAACTTTCTCACCCTGGAATGTAGAAGACTCGGCAACAGCCTCGCCACCGTTGTATTTCAAAACGGGAGTTACAGTCATGACAGACTTGTTGTTAAAGTACTTTGCAGGGAATTTACCGTCAATTGTAACGGGAATTTCGCTACCTACAACTTCCAAAACACCAGGAGTAACAGTGAAGTTATCCTGTGCCATCTCTTTCATTTTTGAGTTACATGAACTCAACATAAAAACTGCTACCAAAGAAAGCAGTAAAGAAACTTTTTTCAACATCGTAATTATTTTATAAAGTTTAGTTTTGCCGTTGTTATTAGTTATTACACTTTGGCATGCGTATAATAATCACTGCAAAGTTAATTCTACAATTTTAATTAACAAAATATAATGATGTCTTAAATTGCACTTTTCACCCCTATTTTTGTATTTTTTCACATATTTTGTTGCGTGGATGGTGTTTTATCACCTCTTCTCTTAGTTTTGTGCGGTCAATGTGGGTGTAAATCTCTGTTGTGGAAATACTTTCATGTCCAAGCATTGCCTGTATAACTCGCAGGTTGGCACCTCCTTCAAGCAGATGTGTGGCGAATGAATGACGGAAGGTGTGCGGGCTGACATTCTTCTTGATTCCCACTTGTTTTACAAGTTCTTTGATGAAGTGAAAGACCATGATTCTTGATAACGATTTCTTAAGTCTTTCACTAATGAATACATAATCCTCGTAACCTGGTTTTATGCTTATTCTGTTTCTGTCGGTAAAGTAGGCTTCTAATTCGGCAATAGCACGTGGTGAAATAGGAACTAAACGCTGTTTGTCTCCCTTGCCGGTTATGCGTATAAATTGTTCTTCAATATAAAGGTCTGATAATCTCATCTCGCACAATTCAGACACACGCAATCCGCAACTGTACAGAACTTCAATCATGGCTCTGTTTCTCTGGCCCTCTTTCTTTGATAAGTCTATGGCGTTGATTATGTCGTCAATTTCCTGCAATGTGAGTACATCGGGGAGGTGCATTGATGTCTTGGGTGATTTCAGCAGTTCTGCCGGGTTATTCTCAATATAGCCATCAAGTAATAGAAAATTGTAGAAAGAACGTAATGATGATAGTAATCTTGCTTGTGAACGCGGGTTTATCCCAAGATCGGCTATGGTGGCAAGATATTCTCTCATTTGCTCTAATGTGGCAGATGTCAGGAACTCTTCCCCGTCAATAAATTCTGCGAATTTTTCAATGTCGCCAAGGTATGCGTCTATGGTATTGTGTTGGAGTGATTTCTCCAATTTCAAGTACATGTTGTATCGTGCCAAAGGTGATTTGGCATTTTTTGTCGCACCAACTTTTCTGTATAATTTCATTACGGTCGTTTTTGCGGTACGAAAATAATAAAAAAATCAATAAAAAAACGTATCTTCGCACTCTCAAAACATTAAGAGTGTAACTTGTTATAGAATCATAGTCAATGAACCTTACGCCACAACTTGACAAATATATATCGGAACATACAACCCCTGAAGGTGATTACCTTTACAAATTGTTCCGTGCCACACATGTTGAGATACTCGCCCCTCAAATGGCTTCGGGACAAGTGCAAGGGCGTTTCTTGAAGTTCCTTGTCAAGATGATAAAACCCAAAAGGATTCTGGAGATTGGTACTTTTACCGGTTATTCAGCGTTATGTATGTCCGAGGGGCTTGATGCTGACGGTAAAATATATACATTTGAGGTTGAAGATGAACTTGAGGATTTTACCCGCAAGTGGATTGACGGTTCGGAGTATGGCTCTAAGATTGTTTTTACAATAGGTAATGCTCTTGAGATTGTTCCTACGCTTGGAGAGAAGTTTGATATGGTGTTTATTGACGGCAACAAGCGTGAGTATATTGAGTATTACGAAATGGCAATGAAACACCTCAACCCTGGTGGTTGGATTTTGGCCGACAACACATTGTGGGACGGTCATGTCATTGAACCGGAACGTAAAGATGCACAGACAAATGGTGTGAGGGCTTTTAATGATTTTGTGCGTAATGATGACAGGGTAGAGGTTGTTATTCTTCCCCTGCGTGACGGGTTGACAATTGTTCGTGTTAGAGAATGAAAGTAAAGTAAAAAAATATGGATAGTACAAGACAAAACAAAATTTCTCGTTTGATTCAAAAGGAGTTGAGCGACATATTGTTGAAGTTGGCAAAAGAGAGCCGTGGTATTATGGTGTCGGTAAGCATAGTAAGAGTTAGCCCGGACCTTGGTATAGCAAAGGCTTATCTCAGCGTCTTTCCTTCGGAAAAGGGCGATGAGGTTGTTAATCATTTAAATGAGAATATCAAAGCAATTCGTTTTGATCTCGGCAATAGGGTTCGTCACCAGTTGCGTGTAATTCCTGAAATAAGATTCTATCTTGACGACTCTCTTGATTATATCGAGAACATTGACAAACTCCTGAAAGAGTAATTGCATGAATCTTTCGCTTTACATTGCCAAGCGTTATATTTTTTCTAAGAAGCGTCATCAGGTAATCAATATTATCTCAGGTGTGGCTGTTGCAGGCGTGGCATTGGCTGCTGCGGCTATGGTTTGTACATTGTCCGTTTTTAACGGTTTTCAGGCTTTTGTAGCAGAACAGTTTACAGCAATGGATCCTGAGGTTAAAATAGTAGCGGCACAAGGAAAGAGCTTTTTAGTGAATGGTGCGGCTATGGACAGTGTGCGTGCATTGCCCCAGATAGATATTATATCATATAGTGTCGAAGATAAGGCGATGGTCCAATATGGCGGTAAACAGGTGATGGTTACATTGAAAGGTGTTGATGATAATTTTGCAAAGCTGACCAACATCGAAAAAGCACTTTACGGTAGGGGGGAATTCATATTGCAGGATGAACTTAATAGTTATGCAGTTCCGGGTGTAGCTCTTGTACAGGAGTTAAACTGTGGAATAAACTATGTTCGCCCTCTTGAGATTATTGTACCCAATAGAAGTGGAAAAATAAATCTCACAATGCCTGCATTGAGTTTCAAGAAAAGCGGGCTTTTATCTTCGGGTCTAGCATTTGTTGTGAATCAATCAAAGTATGATGCCAATTATATATTGACATCAATAGACTTTGTCCGCAAAATATTCCGACGAGATGTTGATGAAGTGACATCGGTGGAGTTGAAGGTAAAAGATGGAGAGAGTGTTGACAAGGTGAAGAAAGATATAGAGAAAATTCTTGGTGAAGGATTTGTTGTGATGAATCGTTATGAGCAGCAACGTGATATTTACAAGGTTATGCAGGTTGAAAAACTCATTGCTTATCTATTTCTTTCCTTTATATTGCTTGTTGCCTGTTTTAATATTATAGGTGCATTGTCAATGCTTATTATTGAGAAGCGTGATAATATGAACACCTTACGTGGTTTCGGTGCCGACAATAAGATTATCTCTAATATATTTATATTTGAAGGTTGTCTTATATCCTCAATAGGTGCTGTGATTGGTATTCTGTTAGGCTTGGCATTGTGTCTTTTGCAGCAGGAATATGGCTTAATCACCACTGGTGGTGGCGAGGGTTTTATTATGGATAGTTATCCAATGGAGGTGCAGTCGGGTGATGTAGTGATGGTTTTTGTGACGGTGCTTGTTGTTGGTTTTATGGCTGTGTGGTTGCCGGTGCGTATGTTGACTAAAAAATTCATATAACAATAAAAGGGATAATTATAAAAAAAAGAATGAGCATCACACGATGCTCATTCTTTTTTATCTTTTCTGAAATCTCTCTATCATCCTTTTTCGTCGCTCCTCTTCATGTTTGAGATATTTGTCAAGTTGCTCCGGGGTGAGTATTAGCTTTAATTGTTCATTGCGTATTTCACGACGCTGTTTCTCTATTTCCATTCTGGCTTTAATCTGCTCCTTGCTTGGCGGCGTGTGTTGTTCAAATTCTCCGTTAGCACGTCTGTCATCTATGCGTTTGCGACGTGCATTTATGCTGTCTTGCATTGTTAATGCATCGGCGTAACTTATGAGGAATACAGCCTGATACTGTGTGCTGTCAAGGTTTACAATCTGATGTATTCGATTTGTCTGCATCGCAGCCATCTCTTCGGGATTTATTTCATGTCGTTGTGGTCTCATACCGCGATGCTCTTGTGCATTCATTACGGTTGCAAACATGGCTGCTACAATAAAAAATAGTATTTTTTTCATATTTCTTTTGTTTTATCTCTTTAATTAGATATTTTTTAGAAGTAAAAGTAAAATCAAATTGTATAGTTTTAACATTGTTTAATTTTGTTGTTCTATGATGCCGTCAACCATTCTTATAGTCCGGTCAGTGAATGACGCCAAGCCTTCATCGTGCGTGATGATGATAAATGTTTGCCCGAACTTGTCGCGTAAATCAAAGAATAGCTTGTGCAGTTCCTCTTTGTTCTTGCTGTCAAGGCTGCCCGAAGGCTCATCGGCAAGGATGACGTCGGGGTGGTTAATCAATGCTCTTGCAACGGCAACTCGCTGGTTCTCTCCACCTGACAATTCTGAGGGCTTGTGGTTTACACGTTCCTCTAAACCCATAATCTTCAGCAGTTCCAAAGCCTCTGCTTCGGCCTCTTTTCTGTTCCTTCCGGCAATAAGTGCAGGGATTGTAACATTTTCAAGTGCAGTGAATTCTGGTAATAACTGGTGAAATTGAAAGACAAAACCGATATGGCGGTTGCGGAATGTGGCAAGTTTCTTGCTGCTCATCTTGCATAAATCCTCTCCGTTGAATAGAATACTGCCGCTTTCGGGCTTGTCAAGAGTGCCGATAAGTTGTAATAATGTAGTTTTACCGGCACCGCTGGGGCCTACAATGCTTATTACCTCACCTCTTTTAACTGTGAGATCTATGCCTTTGAGTACCTGTATGTTACCAAACCTTTTGGTAAGGTTTTTTATCTCTATCATATATTCTTTATTACATATTCCGTCATAAAACAGCCGAATGTGGCTGTGAAAAATCCCAATGAACCGATTATAGGCTTGCCCCCTTGCGGGTTTGGTCTTATAGCCTCTTTGTTAGGTTGTTCTATGCTATATATAACAGGTAATTTCCTGCCTCGTTCATCGCGTAGCAGGCGACGTAGGTTCTTGGCGAGAGTGCAATGCTCGCTCTTCCAAAGATCACCTGTTCTTATGTCGCACAGGTTCTGTTTGGCACCGGCTCCCATGCTTGAAATAATTTTGATATTTCTTTCCCAGCATTGTCTTATAAGAAATGCTTTTGATTCCAATGAATCTATAGCATCGACAACAAAGTCGAACTCAGCACTTTTAAGCAATACGGGAATATTATCTTTATCAATGAATTGTTGGATTACGTTTAGTTTGACATTGGGGTTTATTGCCTTCAGGCGTGTTGCGACAACTTCGCACTTGGGCATTCCAATGGTTTCGGCAAGGGCCGGCATCTGTCGGTTAATGTTGGTAACGTCAACAACATCAGCATCAACAATCGTGAAAGCCCCCACACCGGCACGGCATAACATCTCCGTAGCCCAAGAACCAACTCCTCCTAAGCCTACAACCAAAATATGGGCTTGGGAAAGTTTGTTTTGCTTCTCCTCACCAAGAAGCAAAGTGCCACGTTGTAACCATTCCTTATACATTTTACGCTCCATTTTGAATGCGAAAATACAAAAAAAAGTTTGTTAAAGGCATATATATCTTTTTTTTAAGTAATTTTGCACAAGTTTTGATTACCCAAACATTGGGTGATGCAGGTTATTTGGTCTAAAAATCTAAAATATACGATAATGAAAATTGCAATTGTTGGTGTCAGTGGTGCAGTAGGACAGGAGTTCCTGCGTGTTCTCGACGAGAGAAATTTTCCATTTGACGAATTGGTGCTTTTCGGTTCTGCCCGTAGTGCAGGCCAAGTCTATAATTTCCGTGGCGTTGACTATGTGGTAAAGGAACTTAAGCATAACGATGACTTCATGGGCGTTGATTATGCTTTTGTTTCAGCAGGTGGTGGTGTATCTAAAGAGTTTGCCGAGACCATTACCAAGCATGGTGCAGTTATGATTGATAACTCAAGTGCTTTCCGTATGGATAGCGATGTGCCTTTGGTGGTTCCCGAGGTGAATCCAACTGATGCATATAACCGTCCCCGTAACATTATTGCAAACCCCAACTGTACAACAATACAGATGGTTGTAGCTCTCAAGGCTATCGAGAACCTCTCACATATCAAGCGTGTACACTCTTCTACATATCAGGCTGCCAGCGGTGCCGGTGCAGCAGCAATGGCTGAGCTTTATGAGCAGTATCGTCAGGTGCTTGCCGGTGAAGAACCTACAGTAGAGAAGTTTGCTTATCAGTTGGCATTCAATGTTATCCCTCAGATTGATGTCTTTACTGACAATGGCTATACAAAAGAGGAGATGAAGATGTACAACGAGACACGCAAGATTATGCATAGCGACATCGAGGTCAGTGCACAGTGCGTGCGTGTTCCTGCCTTGCGTTCTCACTCTCAGTCATTGTGGATTGAGACCGAGCGTCCTTTGAGCGTTGAGGAGGTGCGTTGTGCCATTGCCGAGGGTGAAGGCCTCATACTTATGGATAACCCCGAAGAGAAGGTTTATCCTATGCCTCTCTTCCTCGCAGGTCAGGATCCTGTATATGTTGGCCGTATCCGCAAGGATATCTCTAATCCCAACGGCATCCTGATGTGGATCGTGGGTGACCAGATAAAGAAGGGTGCAGCACTCAATGCAGTGCAGATAGCAGAATACCTTATCGCACATCCGCAGAAGTAAGATCTAATGATATATGTAAAAATGGCTCGCAGATGCGAGCCATTTTTTGTTATCCTGCTTCCTCTAACCATTTGGCACGGATTGTATCTGCACCTCGGGCAGGCAGTTGTTGTCAGAAGCGTTGATAATGAAAAAACAGACGAAATTTTCGTCTGTTTTTTCATTACTCCGATGCTCTGTATTTCCCCTCTTCCTTATCCTCGAGCATGCTCAGGTATGATTGGTATCGCGATGGGGCTATCTCGCCTTTCTCAAGTGCCTCTAGCACAGCACATCCCGGTTCGTGGGTGTGGGTGCAGTTGCCGTACTTGCAATCCTTGGACAATTCGAAGAACTCTACGAAATAGTGCGAAATCTCTTCCACCTCCATGTCGTATGTGCCGAATCCCTTTACTCCAGGAGTGTCAACGATGTAACTCTCGGGCATGAACTCGAACATCTCGGTATATGTGGTGGTATGCATGCCGGTGTCGTGGGTCTTTGAAATCTCTCCCACCTTTGCTGCAATATCAGGGGCAATGGCATTGACAAGGCTTGACTTGCCTACACCAGAATTTCCGGCAAGCAATGATACTTTTCCTTGCATCATCTCTCTCAACTCTTCAATGCCTTTGTTTTCTGTGGCACTTGTATGCAGGCAACAGTAACCAATGCTGCTGTAGAGCATTGTAAGGTACTCAAGTTCTTCTTGTTCGGCTTCGTTGTAGATATCTGTTTTGTTGAACACTATAGCAACAGGTACACGATATGCCTCGGCCGATGCAAGAAAGCGGTCAATGAATGTTGTTGCTGTTGTGGGGTGGCTTATGGTAACTACAAGAAAGCATAGGTCAAGGTTTGCCGCGAGTATGTGTGATTGCTTTGATAAGTTCGATGCCTTGCGTACAATGTAATTCTTTCTTTCTAAAATATTGGTGATGTACGCAGTACCGTCCTCACGCATATCGTATTTGACAATATCGCCAACGGCAACAGGGTTTGTACTCCTGATACCTTTCAATCGGAAATTGCCTTTTACGCGACAATCAATGTACGCACCGTTATCAGTGCGTACACCATAAATGCTACCTGAACTTTTTACAACAACTCCTTGCACTTCGTAGTCGTTATACAGTCATGATTTCCTTTTCCTTGGCAGCGAAAATCTCCTCGGCTTTCTTGATATACTTGTCGTGTATCTTCTGCAAATTCTCTTCGCCGTCCTTTGCCATATCTTCAGGTGTACCGTCCTTAACCGATTTTTTGATAGTATCGATTCCATCGCGACGTGCGTTGCGGATACTAATCTTTGCTGTTTCAAGCTCGTGTGCACACTGTTTTACAAGGTCCTTACGACGCTCTCCTGTCAAAGGAGGAATGGCAATGATGATAACCTCGCCGTTATTTGCAGGCATGATGCCAACAGGAGAATCAATAATTGCTTTCTCAATAGGTGCAATCATATTCTTGTCCCAAGGCTTGATAGCTATTGTACGCAAGTCGGGAGTTGTGATGGTTGCAACATTGTTGAGTGGCATATCCGAACCGTATGAATGAACTCTTACGCAATCAAGGATATGTACGTTTGCCTTACCGGCACGAATGTGTGAGTACTCCTCTTCCAAGTGCATGATGCTCATTTGCATCATCTCTTCAGCTTCATTTAAGCAAGCTTTAATATCTAACATGGTTGTAAAATTTAAAATGTTCTATTATAAAAGTATAGTGCTCTTTTGAGTTCAAAGATACAAATAAACGAGCGAGAAATAAGAAGCTTGCTTCATTATTTTTCACAGCGAGTGTAAGTATCCTCGGGGTTTACCTCAAAGATAGTGAATAAGAGTGAATGAAAAGGTGTTTTTAAGGTTCTTTAACAATTTAAACGCTTGATTTACTCTTTGTGTTAGTATATTCGCATTAGACTCTTCTTTAGCTTTGGCAGAACAAGCAGAGTTCTTTCAATGTTTAACTTCTAAAAAAAGGAGGTGAATATGACCGGAATAGACAAAAATAAATTGATTGAAGTTTTTGCCGGTACCCTTTGGGAGGCAGAACTTATTAAGGGGTTGCTTGATTCCAACGCAATTCCATGTGCAATAGAGGATTACAGTATAGGTGTGGTAACTTCGCCCTATTTGCCGGGAGGTGGCGATGTGGTCGTCGTTGTTAACGAGGTTGATAAAGAGCAGGCGATAAAAATAATTGAGAGCAGATAAAAATAAATGGAGTGACCAATTTGGTCACTCCATTTATTTTAAAACCTTCGTTGTAATGCTTACGCTTTAATCTCTTTAATACGAGCTTTCTTACCAGTAAGAGCACGCAAGTAGTAAAGTTTAGCACGACGAACACGACCACGCTTGTTAACAGTGATGCTGTCGATAGCAGGTGAGTTCAATGGGAAGATACGCTCAACGCCTACAGTACCTGACATCTTACGTACTGTGAAACGCTTCTCGTTACCGTGACCGCTGATACGG